>CAJMJM010000124.1 GCA_905213725.1 Collinsella aerofaciens | reverse complement strand
TCTCGCTGGTCCTCGGCTTCGCCTGCGGGATCGCTCGACTACCACGCGCCCTGCCGGCACCCGCGGGTAGCCGACCAAAACCGCCTGAAGGGTCACATTTATCTGATAATTGAATCCCCGGCGTTATGCCGCTCGCTGGCGTTGCCAAAACATCGGCTGCTACGTGCCTTGGGCGCTAGTGACCGTTGCCCTTACATCTGTAACGAGTTGCTTACGCATCTCCAGGGTTCTCCGTACTATCATGAATCAGATTGAATTGAGATGATGATAGGGAGCGCCTTTTTATGATTGAGCTGCTCAGGCGTTTTGGTGGTAAGTTTCGCCGGTATATGGTGATTGGCCCTGCGTGCAAGTTGATTGAAGTGATCTTTGACCTGCTGACGCCGCTGGTGATTGCCCAGATGATCGATAAAGGTATCGGTGCGCACGACGTGAGTGCCGTCGTCCGCTACGGCATGGTGCTCGCCGCCATGGCTGTAATCGGCATCTCGTTTACGCTTGTTTGCCAGAAGATGGCGGCGCTCACCTCGCAGGGCATGGGTACTGACATTCGCGGCGCACTCTACCAGCACATCAACAAGCTGAGCTATGCCGAGCTCGACCGCTTTGGCACGCCGTCGCTCATCACGCGCATTACCAACGACGTTAACCAGGTCCAGCTCGCTGTGGCGCTGGGCGTGCGCATGCTCATCCGCTGGCCCTTTCTAGCGGTGGGCTCCATGTGCGCGGCCCTTGCCATCGACCTTAAGCTCGGCATCATCTTTTTGATCTGCACGCCCGCCATTGGCCTGGTGTTCTGGGTTGTCATGGCGCGCTGCATTCCGTACTACAAGCAGCTGCAGGCAAAGCTCGACCGCATCGCGCTTATCTGCCGCGAGGGCCTTTCGGGCGCCCGCGTGGTTCGCGCCTTCGTGCGCGAAGATCACGAGCGCGAGCGCTTTGCGCAGGCCGCCGACGACCAGGCCAATACTGCCATCGCGGTGGGCAAGCTCTCGTCGATTCTCAACCCCGTGACGTTTTTGGTGATGAACCTGGGCGTGTGCGCCATCCTGTGGGTGGGCGGCATCCAGGTCAGCGTGGGCGAGCTTACGCAGGGCCAGGTCATGGCGTTTGTGAACTACATGACGCAGACCCTGACCTCCATCGTGTACGTCGCCAACCTGGTCGTGGTCTTTACCAAGGCGAGCGCCAGCGCGTCGCGTATCAACGAGGTGCTCAATTGCGTGCCGGGCATCGCTGACGAGGGCAACCAGCCGGTCGCGCTGCCCGAGCCGAGCGAACTGGCGGGTGGTGCTGCTCCAGTTCCCGCGCTGAGCTTGAGCCATGCGGGCTTCTCGTTTGGCGCCGGCGCGGCAAATGCCGTGAGCGATGTGACTCTGGAACTGCCGCTGGGCAAGACGCTCGGCATTATCGGTGGCACGGGCAGCGGCAAGTCCACGCTCGTCTCGCTTATCCCGCGCCTGTACGATGCGGGCACCGGCAGTGTGTGCGTGATGGGTGCCGACGTGCGCGCTTGGCCGCTCGACCAGCTGCGCCATGTGGTTGCGACTGTTCCGCAGCGTGCGTCGCTGGTGAGCGGCACTATCCGCAGCAACCTGACCTGGCGCGACGAGGCGGCAACCGACGAGGATCTTTGGGCGGCGCTCGATATGGCGCAGGCGAGCGAGTTCGTGCGCAACAAGTCGCAGGGGCTCGACGCCCCGGTTGAGGCGGGCGGCAAGAATTTTAGCGGTGGCCAGCGTCAGCGCCTGACTATCGCGCGCGCCTTAGTGGGCTCGCCGCAGGTTCTGATCATGGACGATTCTGCCTCGGCGCTCGACTTTAAGACCGACGCGGCGCTTCGCCATGCCATTCGCGAACGCAGCGTGCGCGGCGCCGCCGAGGGCGGGCTGCCGCTGACGACGGTGATCGTAAGCCAACGCGTTTCGACCGTGCGCGACGCCGACATGATCTGCGTACTCGACCACGGATCGGTCGCGGGCTTGGGCACGCATGACGAGCTGTGCGCGACCTGCCAGCTCTACCGCGAGATTTGCCAGTCGCAGCTTCGCCGCGAGGAACTCGAGGGCCAGCAGGGGAGCACGGCGCCCACGCCCGCACCGATCGCCTCCGCATCCGTCTGCGCAAAGGAGGGCTGCTAAATGAATCCGTACACCTCTTCCGGTTCGGTCGCCACGATGACGGCCAACGTGTCCGGCAACGATAACCTCAACGACCTGGGTGACGGTCCGCGCCAGCCCGGCGCCCCCGAGCGCTACCCCGTAGGCGCGGTAACTCGCCGCCTGCTGGGCTACGTCCGTCCGCACCGCATTTCGTTTACGGCGTCGTTTGTGAGTGCTGCCGTCTCGGTGATTCTGCAGCTCTACACACCCATCCTCATTGGCGAGGGCATCGATCTTATCGTCGCCGCCGGGCAGGTGGATTTCGATGCGCTGCTGCCGCTTGTCACCAAACTCGCGATTGTCGTCGTAGGTGCTGCGGCCTTTCAGTGGCTGCAGGGCTATTGCGTCAACCGTCTGTCCTACGAGACGGTGCGCGACATGCGCGTGGAGGCAAGCGACAAGCTCAGCCGCATGCCGCTCAGCTTTATCGACAGCCATGCCCACGGCGACCTTATGAGCCGTGTGGTCAACGACGTCGACCAGGTGGGCGACGGTCTGCTGCAGGGCTTTACCCAGCTTTTCACCGGCGTTATCACCATCGTTGGCACGCTCGCGTTTATGCTCTCCATCAACCTGACCATGACACTTGTGGTGGTGCTCGTCACGCCGCTTTCCATTTTTGCAGCCGGTGCCATCGCCAAACTCTCCAACAAGAGCTTTACGGCGCAGCAACGCTTTCCGGGTCAGCTTGGCGGCCATATCGAGGAATACGTGGGCGGGCAGGCGCTCGTGGAGGCGTTTGCCTTTGGTTCCAACGCCCAGCAGCGCTTCGATGCTCTCAACGCTGAGCTCTACGCGGCAGGTGAGCGCGCGCAGTTTATGGGTTCGCTCTCTAACCCCGGCACTCGCTTTATCAATAACATCATCTATGCCGTGGTCGCTGTGATCGGCTGCGTGGGCGTGATCACGGGCGTGCCGGCGGCGCTTACGGTGGGCGGCGTGCAGATTTTCCTGTCCTATGCCAACCAGTACACCAAGCCGTTCAACGAGGTTACCAACGTCATTACGCAGATCCAGACCGCGTACGCCTCGGCGCGTCGCATGTTCGCGCTGCTCGATGCACGCGAGCAGGAGCCCGATGCGGCGGATGCCGTGGAACTTGCCACCCCGCAGGGTGAGGTGACCCTTGAGCATGTGGACTTTAGCTATGTGCCCGGCCGCAAGCTGCTGCAGGATATCTGCATCGATGCCAAGCCCGGTATGCGCTATGCCCTCGTCGGTCCCACGGGCTGTGGCAAGACGACGCTCATCAACCTGCTGCTGCGCTTTTACGATATCGATGCTGGGCGCATCGCGGTCGATGGTCGCTCCTCGCGTGACTACACGCGTGCGAGCCTGCGCCGCGCCTTTGGCATGGTACTGCAGGACACCTGGCTGTTCGAGGGCACGGTGGCCCAGAACATTGCCTACGGCTGCCCCGATGCCACGCGCGAGCAGATTGTCGAGGCCGCCAAGCGCGCGCACGCGCACAAGTTTATCGTGCAGCTGCCAGGCGGCTACGATACGGTGATCGGCGAGGACGGCGGCACGTTTAGCCAGGGTCAAAAACAGCTGCTGTGCATCGCGCGCGTCATGCTCACCGATCCGGCTATCTTGCTGCTGGACGAGGCGACTTCGAGTATCGATACGCGCACCGAGCTGCAGGTGCAGGCGGCATTCGACGAGCTTATGGCCGGCCACACAAGCTTTGTGGTGGCGCACCGCCTGTCGACGATTCGCAACGCCGATTGCATTCTGGTCATGCGCGACGGCCAGATTATCGAGCGCGGCACACACGATGAGCTGCTAGCGGCAGGCGGCTTCTACGCCGAACTCTACCGCAGCCAATTCGCTCAGTGAGCAAGCCCGCGGGGCAAATTAATCAATCGACAGACGGTGGTTTACATCTGTCACGTTAGTACTAAGATATTCATCTAATAAATTGCATTAGTGGCTTTAGTTTTGGGGGATACGAGGCAACGTGACTATGACGTGCTCTTTGGTGGTTAACAGCAAGAGCGGTAATACCAGGATGGTTTCGGGCGCGATCAAGCGCACGCTGCAGGCTGCGGGTGTTGAGTTTGTCCATGCCGCGGCGTTGAGCGACGATGCGGATGCAGATCAGGTTGCGCTCGAGGCGCAGGGCGCCTGCGCGGCCGACACGGTGCTTGTCGGTTTTTGGTGCGACAAGGGCGCGTGCACGCCTTCGGTCGCGACGTTGCTCTCAGCCTTGCACGGCAAGCGCGTCTTCCTGTTTGGCACCTGCGGCTTTGGGGCCAGCGAGGAGTACTTTAGGCAGATTATCGATCGCGTGACCTCCAATTTGGCCAATGATGCCGAGCTTGTAGGCTGGGCGATGTGCCAGGGCAAGATGGGTCCCGCGGTCAAGCAGCGCTACGAGGCCATGCTCGAGCAAGATCCCGACAATGTCCGCGCTAAGTTGCTGCTCGACAACTGGGTTGCCGCAAAGGATCATCCCACCAAGGATGATCTGGACCATATGGCGGCGGCGGCCAAGAAGGCCGTGCTGGGCGAGTAGCTCTCTGCTCGCGGTCCTTCGTGCAAAACAATACAAATGTGAAAGCCTCGAAACTCTCGAGGCTTTTTTCTTGCCACTTGTGGGCGCAACCGTGGCAAGCGTTTGTGGTGACATTTTCCATCACCCCGATGACGAGACCGTTCTGGACAACACGCTCGCATGCGTTCGCTGGATGTATTCAGAGTGGGACGGGCTTTCCGGATGGACACGGTTTCCAGAAGGTATGGGCTAAGAGCTACGCGGGGTAGCCGTAGAGGCATGAATAAGGGGGTTGAAAATAAACGATACTAAATGCAGTATATATTTAATGTGGGGGG
>CAJMJM010000123.1 GCA_905213725.1 Collinsella aerofaciens | reverse complement strand
TTTTTATTGGGCCTCGAACCCTATACTCGATGTTCGCTTCGTTCATTGAGTTACCCTTTGCATGAGGCCGGGACATATCGTCCCGCCCGCAGTTTCGCAGGCCGAAGGCCGAGAATGTTTGAGGACGGGATGATATGTCCCGGCCTCCCGGGAGAGTTACCTATGAACTACGCGAACATTAAGTATTTCGACATTGCTGATGGGGAAGGCGTTCGTACTTCTCTGTTTGTGAGCGGGTGCCGTCGTGGGTGCAAGAATTGCTTTAACTCTGTCGCGTGGGACTTTGCTGCGGGCGAGCCGTTCGATCGCGCCGTCGAGGATAAGATTATCGAGAGTCTCGACCATCCCTTTATCGATGGCCTGACGATTCTGGGCGGCGAGCCTATGGAGCCCGAGAATCAGGCGGGGCTTGTCGACTTTATCGAACGCGTGCGTGCGGCCTATCCTGCGGGGTCGGGCAAGACCATTTGGTGCTTTACCGGCGACGTGCTCGAGGAGCTTATGCCGGGTGGTCGTCATCATACCGAGGTGACGGACCGTATCCTAGCCTGCCTCGACATGTTGGTGGACGGCCCGTTCGTTCAGGACCTGTACGATATCACGCTGCGCTTTAGGGGCTCGAGCAATCAGCGCGTGATTGATATGAACGCTACGCGCGCCCGTGCTGAGCGCGAGGGCGTTGCGCTTTGTGATGCGGTTGAACTTTGGCGGGACGATCCGGTCTATTCGACCCATACTATGTAGCTTGCGGTCGATGCCGGAGGGTGTGGTACCATAGCGCGAACGTGAAATCGGAAAAGTGAGGCCCAGATGGTCGATCAGGAAAAAGTCGAGGCCGCCATTAAGTTGTTGCTTGAGGGCATAGGCGAGGACCCAACTCGTGAGGGCCTGCTGGAGACGCCGGCGCGCGTTGCCCGTATGTATGGCGAGATCGCCGGCGGTATGGACCAGAGTGCCGAGGAGCACCTGTCCAAAACCTTTGCCGTCGCTTCGAACGATTTGGTTATCGAGCGCGACATCACGTTCTACTCGCTGTGTGAACATCATCTGCTGCCGTTTTATGGCAAAGCCGCCATTGGCTATATCCCCAACGGTCGAGTGGCTGGGCTTTCCAAGCTCGCCCGCACGGTTGAGGTTTATGCCCGTCGTCTGCAGCTGCAGGAGCAGCTGTGTGCGCAGGTTGCCGACGCCCTCATGGATTATCTCGCTCCCCAGGGAGCGATTGTGCTCATGGAGGCTGAGCATATGTGCATGACCATGCGCGGCGTGCAAAAGCCCGGCACCAAGACCGTGACGCTCGCTTGCCGCGGCGTCTTTGAGACCGATCCGGCGCTCGAGGAGCGATTCTTTAGGATGCTGGGACGCTAACTATGAGAGTCGTCAACGACTTTACATCGAATACTGACGAGGGAACGCCACGTCGCGGTTTTATGGCTTCGGGCCTGGCGCCTTTTGGCATCATGCCTCGTATCGACTACATCTGTGCCAACGGGCTGTTCCGGCGGCACCTGGGCAACATTGCACAGTTGGAATCGGGGCGCATCTTCTGCCGCCACGGTATTGACCATCTGCTCGATGTCGCTCGCATTATGTGGATCAAGAATCTCGAGGAACAGCTCGAATTTGACCGCGAGGTCATCTACGCCACGGCACTTCTTCACGATATCGGCAAAGATGAACAGTATGAATCGGGTATATCCCATGATGTTGCAAGCGAACGCGTCGCTGATGCGATCCTCGGCGGCATGCCCGATGACGTGGCGTTTGAGCCGGCCGATGCCGCAGCCATTAAGACGGCCATTCTGGGCCATCGAAAGCTGCGCGTGAACAGCCAACCGCTCGAGCGTCTGCTCTATGCGGCCGACAAGGCCTCGCGCGCCTGCTTTGCATGTCCCGCGCGCAATGCTTGCAACTGGAGCGATGATAAAAAGAACCTGTCGATTCGCGTGTAGTTAGTTTGCGCGGTCGGGGTTCAAAACGAAGGAGACGATCGCGATGAGCAACAAGAAACTGCCCGAGAATGCAACCAAGACTGAAGGCGCCGAGCTCGCCCGCCGTGGAAGGGGCGAAATATCCACCGCAACGGCGGTGCCCCACGTGAGCTATGACGATTTGCGCCATGCCGATCGTATTGTCATTGACGGCCTTGAGGTTTTTGCCAACCACGGCGTGTATCCCGAGGAGAACGCGCTGGGTCAGAAGTTCGTCGTTTCTCTGGTGCTCTATGCCGACCTGCGCGCGGCGGGGGAGCACGATAACCTGGACGCCTCGATTGACTATGGCTCGGTGTGCCACGATGTCGATGGCTATCTGCGCGAGCATACGTTTAAACTCATCGAGGCGGCAGCCGAGGGGACAGCCCAGATGCTGCTGCGCCGCTATCCCTCGCTGCTTGGTGTGCGCATAAAGCTCGATAAGCCGTGGGCTCCTGTTGGCCTACCCCTGGCAAGTTGCGGTGTCGAGATCGAGCGCGTGCGCTAACCGGTTCTAATACGTCTCTATGGGTGGCTGCTTGAGCCGCTGCGACAGAGCTCTATTGTTGGGACAGTACGTGTCGAGCAGGGCATGAAACCGCTGATTGTGGCTTGGCTCGAGCAAGTGGACGAGCTCGTGGGCGACAACCATGTCGAGGCATTCGACGGGGTAGGCGGCGAGCTCGCGCGCGATGCGAATAGCGCCGGATTTAGGTGTGCATGAGCCCCAACGCGTTTTCATGCTGCGTACGGAAATGCGGGCCACGGTGACGCCCATTGCGATTTCGTACGCGTGCACGATGTCGCGTAGCGCTGCGGTGACCTCGGTCGTATAAAGCTGGCTGATGTGGGCTTGGAGTTCGTCGGACGTTAGGCCGTCGAGGATTGCGCGCCGCTTGGCCTGTGGGCCTTCGTCCGTTTCGTCGGTACCCATAAAACTTGCGAAGGTAGCCTGCTTGGGTCGCGGTGCGGGGGACTCAAAGTTGTGGTCGAGTGCATCCTGAACGGTGATGGGCTTGCCCCAAAGTGCAATGATGGACGAGGGGCTGAGCGGCTTTCGCACCGTCGCCTGACGTTGCTCGCGCTGGGCAAGTCGGCTGATAATCCAGGTGCTGTTGCGCTTCACAAACGCTTCGATACGCTCGCGGTTGGCGCCGAGCGGTGCACTGGCGTGGACCTCACCGCTCGATGTGACGCGTAGGTTGAAGTTCTTGACGCGCTTTTTGGTAACGACGACGGGGATGGGCGTCCCATCCGGCCGGGATACAGAAATCGTAAACTGCTGCGTCAAAAGCGGTCCTTCAGATTGGGGACGGGCCGGCATGTCGACCGTTCGGCATGCCGGCCCGCACAAGGGATGTGAAATTAATAAAGGTCGAAGAAGGCAAGAGCGTTGTCGCAGCAGAGATATTGAAACACGGTCTTGCCAAAATGAATGGAAAGAAAGTTCTGGAACTCGGGCATCTTGCTGGCATCGGAGAGGAAAGCAGGCACCGTGGCACCGTCCCAGTCGCCGCCGAGCGCGATAACGTCCTCGCCGCCCAGGTCGAGCCAGTGCTCGATATGTGCCGCTAGCTGGTCGAAGGTGACATCTGCGGCGGTCTCTTTGGTCGCTTCGTTAGAGAGAAACTCGCTGCAGTAGTTGAGGCCGACGATACCGCCCATGTCGCGAATGGTGCGGAACTGGTCGTCGGTGAGATTGCGCTTGACGCCGCAAACCGCACGGGAGTTGGAGTGACTGGCGACGAAGGGGCGCGTGGCGTGGGCGACAACCTCGTCAAAGCACTCATCGTTGAGGTGGGAGACGTCGAGTACCATGCCGGCGTGCTCCATCTGCGTAAGTGCCTCGATGCCGGCGGCGGAGAGGCCGGCGTGGGTATCGTGTCCGCTCGCGAGCGGTCCCTGCGCGTTCCAGCTGAGTGATGACATGAGTACGCCCAAGCTCTTGAGCACCTCGATCAGTGCGGGGTCCTCGGCAAAGAACGTGGCGTTTTCGATGGTGTGGATGCAGGCGACCTTGCCGTCCTTGAGTGCGGGGCGAATGTCTGCGGCACTGCGCACGTTGACCATGCAGTCGTGGTTGAGCATGGCCTGGCCGCTCATATGCGCCATGATTTGCGCCTGGAAGCGCGCGGCGTGGGCAGTGGGAATCTCGTCGGGGATAAACGTGGCGAAGCACTGTGCCCACGGCGTGTTGCCGATCTTTGCGAGCGAGATGGCGCAGGCGTTGCCCTCGATGAGGTCGAAATCTTGCGGATGCGTTTCGTCGCCGGGGAAATAACCGTCGGTGCCGGCGGTAAAGCGCAGGTCGAGATCGAGCGTGGCCCAGCCGATGCGGTCGGCGGTGTCGCAGTGAAGGTCAAATACGGGATATGCCATGGTTCCCCCGGTTGCAGCGTTTCTTTGCAAACTGTCTTTGAATTGTATGACTAGGGTATAGTTAGCGCCATATGTTCACGGCGGCCCGCGTTGTGCGCCGCCCTTATTACGGAGGTTACCATGTCCAACCAGGGCAAGAAGGTCAAGACCCATTATCGCGGCACGCTCGATGACGGCACGCAGTTCGATAGCTCCTACGATCGCGGCGAGCCGCTGGAGTTCACCTGCGGCGCCGGTCAGATGATCAAGGGCTTCGACGCCGCCGTGGTCGACATGCAGGTGGGCGAGAAGAAGACCGTGCACATCCCGGCTGCCGATGCCTACGGCGAGCACAATCCCGAGATGGTTCTGACCTTCCCGGCCGAGCAGGTTCCCAACATCGAGCAGATCGAGAAGGGCATGAAGCTCTTCCTGTCCACGCCGAGCGGTATGCCCGTCCCCGCCGTCGTCATTGACGTGACGCCCGAGGCCGTGACGCTCGACGCCAACCACGAGCTGGCCGGCAAGGACCTCAACTTTGATATCGAGCTCGTCGAGGTCGAGGATTAGGCTATGCCTGCAAATCTGGTTTCGACAGCGTGCCTCGGAAATCTCAACGATCCGTCCTATGAGCTTTTGCTTCGCCGGAAGTTGGGCGGCGTCTTTGTAGTTGACGAGATACTGCTAGATTGGGAACAGGCCGATGTATGCGCGTTTGTGGGC
>CAJMJM010000122.1 GCA_905213725.1 Collinsella aerofaciens | reverse complement strand
AAGATTCGAGAGAAGCAAACCGAGCAGCTCGAGAAGGCTGCCTCCAAGGGGCTCAAGCTCGGTGGCTGGAAGAAGATGACGCTGTCTTCTAAGATTGCCGCCGTCGTTCTGGTGCTGGTCGCCCTGACTGCGATCCTTGCTCCCCTGCTTGCCCCCTATAGCCCGGTTGAGATCTTTACGGCTCGCCAGGCTCCCGGCAACGGGTTTATCTTCGGTACCGACGACAAGGGCCGCGACATCCTTTCGCGCATGCTCTACGGCGGACGTTACTCGCTGATCATCGGCTTTGGTGCTACCGCCATGGCTTTGGTCTGTGGTTCCGTTGTCGGCGCTCTTGCAGCGGTTTCGCGCAAGTCTATCTCTGAGGCGATCATGCGTATCCTGGACATCATCATGTCCATCCCGGGTATCGCCCTCGCAGCCGCTTTCGTTTCCATCCTGGGCAATTCCGCGCCGTCGATCATCTTTGCGATCGGCTTTATGTACACCCCGCAGATCGCCCGTATCGTGCGCGCCAACATCGTGTCCGAGTACGGTGAGGACTATGTCCGCGCGGTCATCGTGTCCGGCGCCAAGGCTCCGTGGATTCTGATCAAGCATGTTCTGCGCAACTGCATCGCTCCGATTATGGTCTTCACCGTTACCCTGGTCGCCGACGCCATCATCTTCGAGGCCTCGCTGACCTTCATCGGCGCCGGCATCCAGGAGCCCACCGCTACCTGGGGCAACATCCTCGCCGACGCCCGCGGCGGCGTGCTCGCTGGCCGTTGGTGGCAGGCGCTGTTCCCGGGCCTGGCCATTATGATCACCTGCCTGGCGCTCAACATCCTCTCCGAGGGCATTACCGACGCCATGGCCGCTGCTCCCTCCGCCGCCCTGGATCCGACCGATTCCTCCAAGCGTCGCGAGGCCGATCTGCTGGTCTCCGACCCCGTTCGTGCCTACAAGGAGCAGGCTCAGTCCCTCTCCGCTCGCCTTGGCGCCCTGCGCGATGTCGAGCTCAAGCGTAACGACCGCCATGTGCCCGACGAGTCTGTCGAGCCGATTCTCTCGGTCCGTGACTTCTGCATTCAGTTTGAGCATCACGGTGATATCAACGTCGTCGACCATGTCAACTTTGACGTCCGTCCTGGTCAGACCATGGGCCTGGTGGGCGAGTCCGGTTGCGGTAAGTCCATCACCACGCTGGCCATCATGGGCCTGACCGATGAGGACGAGCACCTTTCCGGCGAGGTCCTCTGGGAGGGTCGTGACCTGCTCAAGATGAGCAAGAAGGAGTGGTTCGGCCTGCGCGGTACCGATATCGCCATGGTCTATCAGGACGCCCTGTCCTCGCTCAACCCCTCTATGCTCATCTCTGCCCAGATGAAGCAGCTCACCAAGCGCGGCGGCACCCGCAGCGCCGAGGAGCTCCTGGAGCTCGTGGGCCTCGATCCCAAGCGTACGCTCGAGAGCTATCCGCATGAGCTTTCCGGTGGTCAGCGTCAGCGCGTTCTGATCGCTATGGCCCTTACCCGCGACCCCAAGCTGGTCATCTGCGACGAGCCCACGACCGCTCTGGACGTCACCGTCCAGAAGCAGGTCATCAAGCTGCTCAACGACCTTCAGGCCAAGCTCGGCTTTGCCATGATCTTCGTTTCACACGACCTGGCGCTGGTCGCCGAGGTCGCCCACAACATTACGGTTATGTACGCCGGCCAGGTTATCGAGCAGGCGCCCACCAAGGAGCTGCTCACCAACCCGATTCACGAGTACACCCGCGGCCTTCTGGGCTCCGTCCTGTCCATCGAGAGCGGTTCGGGCCGCCTGCACCAGGTGCCCGGCGCCGTTCCGAGCCCGCGCGATTTCCCCAAGGGCGATCGCTTCGCGCCCCGCTCGAGCCATCCGCGCATCGGCCTGGACACCCGTCCGGTCTTCAAGCGCGTGCCCGGCACCGAGCACTTCTATTCCGAGCTCCCCGACGAGGTGCTCAAGGCAAATGGTTTGACCCCTCACGCGGAGGTGATGTAGATGAGCGAGACCGCAGTCAACGGCGTCGAGCCGATCATCTTCCTTGATGACGTCCACGTCACCTTTAGGACCCGTACCGGCTCGATTCTGCACCCCAACCTGGTTCACGCCGTCCAGGGTGTAACGATTAAGCTCATGCCCGGACAGACCATCGGCATCGTCGGCGAGTCCGGTTGCGGAAAGTCCACCACGGCTAACGTCATGTGCGGCCTGCAGGCCCCCACGAGCGGCAAGGTCTACTTTAAGGGCAAGGACGTCACCAAGCGTACCGCCGAGGACCGTCGTCACATGGGCCGCGTCATCTCGGTCGTGTTCCAGAACCCCGCGACGGCACTCAACCCCCGCATGGTCGTTCGCGAGCAGCTGCTCGATCCCATGCGCGTCCACAATCTGGGCACCGAGGCCGAGCAGGAGAAGCGCGTCAAGGAACTCTTGGAGCTCACCGGTCTGCCCAGTTCTGCCGCCGAGGTTCTTCCCGGCCAGCTTTCGGGCGGCCAGCGCCAGCGCGTCGCAATTGCCCGTGCCCTGTCGCTGAACCCCGATGCCATCATCGCCGACGAGCCCACCTCGGCTCTGGACGTTTCGGTCCGCGCGCAGATTCTCAACCTGCTGACCGACCTTAAGAAGGAACTCGGCCTGGCCATGGTGTTCATTAGCCATGACATCCAGACGGTCCGCTATATTTCCGACGACATCATCGTCATGAATGGCGGCAAGATCGTCGAGCAGGGCGAGGCCAAACAGGTTTTCCAGCATCCTCAAGACCCCTACACCAAGATGCTGCTCGGCGCTGCGCCGTCGCTGCTGCATCCCAAGCTCGGCGAGTAACTTCGCTTTCCCTCCCGTGCGCCCGGTTCCCTTGCCGGGCGCACCTCCGTTGCGATTTCGAAAGGTTGGGTTCACGAGCCATGCCAAGTGCTCAGGAGCTACAACATCAATTTGGTGAATATCGAGGCGCCATGCCCCGTCCATCAGATTTCGATCTCTTTTGGAAGAATCGCATGGCCGAGGCTGACGCCGTCGGGCTTGACTATGCGATCGAGGCGGCATCGGTCACCGATGCCGTGACCTGCCAGCTTTTCGATCTCTGGTATACCGGCATGTGTGGCGCTCGCCTGCACGCCAAGTACCTTAAACCTGTCTCGGACGAGCCCGTGCCATTGGTACTTCAGTTCCATGGATATCCGGGTGCGAGCCGCAGCTGGTTTGAGCAGGCGTCGTTTGCGGGCATGGGCATGGCGCTCATTGCTCTCGATTGTCCTGGCCAAGGAGGCCCGTCCGAGGACATTGGTGGATTTGAGATCACGACGGTCGCGGGCCATATCGTCGCCGGTATCGACGGCGACCCGGCCAACCTCTACTATGTCCGCTTGCACCAAGATATCCGCATTCTTTGCCGTATTGTTCGTGAGCTCGAAGGCATCGATCTTGCCCGTGTGTTTGTGAACGGCGCATCGCAGGGCGGCGGTTTGGGCATTGCGACCTGTGCACTTAACAGCGAGCTTATCAATCGCGCTGCCATCCTCTATCCCTTCCTGTCGGATTTCCGCCTGGTCTGGGATTTGGATGCCGATGACATTGCCTACGAGGGCCTGCGCTATTGGTCTCGCTGGTTTGACGAGGACTCGACTCGTATTGACGAGGCCTATGCCAAGCTGGCGTACTTCGATTCCAAGAACTTTGCCCCCATGGTCAAATGCCCTGTGCTGTTTGGCACGGGCACAGCCGATATCGTCTGTCCTCCGGCGACGCAGTTTGCAGTCTACAACAACCTGACCTGTGAAAAGCACCATGAGTTCTTTGAAGGCTTTGGCCACGAGGAGATTCAGGATTTTGACGATCTGATTATTCCGTTTTTCTGCAAGGGAGGGGAGGCTCATGTCTAAGTGCGAGAGCAATGTCAATGAGCTGATTGTCTCCGAGCTTGCGGGGATTCCTGGGACGGTTTCGTCAAGGCTCTCTGATTTCCGGGATTGGCGCGGCGATGCTTCTGCGGATGTTTCCGAGTTGGAGACAGCCGCTTCGGACCTTGAGGTTTGCGGGCTGACCGTTACGGCGATTGATTTCGCAAATCCGTGCGCGCGCTACTCCGAGATTTCCTTTGAGCTCGGCGGATATGTCGTGCACGGCCGTTTGATTGAGCCCTCTGGTTGCGCCCGAAGATCCGAGCTTGTTCCGCTCTGCCTGATGTTCCATGACATCGACCGACCCGTGCGGGGATGGCATCACATGACGAGGTTTGCTGCCATGGGATATGCCGTGCTTGCGCTGGACGATGAGACTATTGGATCCAGCGATCTGCAGCAGGGGATTATCTCGCCTGCTTTTGTCGAGCGCGTCCGTTGGGGCTGCGCCCTGGCGAAGGTTGCGCGCAATCTTGATGGCATGGATCCCGACCGCATCTTTGCATGGGGCGAGGGCCTTGGCGGCGGTGTCGCGCTAGCGGTTTCTGCTCTGGACGAGCGGGGCCTTGCCTGCACGGCGCTTGCCAATCCGCTTCCCAGCGGTCTCGAGGCGCTGTCGTCTCGGGTGCGCGGATCGGTACTCATGGGCACATCGCTCATGGATACCGTGAGCGATCCCAAGGGCCAGTTTGCCGTATTCAACGGTCTTGAGTGTGACCGGAGGCATATCATCTATGCCAAATACGCTCACGAGCGTATCAATGCGTTCGAAAACGAAGTCGTCGACTTCTTTAACCAAACGTTCTATCCGTGTTCTTTGGCCTAGCCGGCCTGGACACTGCCAACAAGAGTGGGTGGCATAGGGCCGCCCGCCAGACAACTAAGGAGATTCTTGTGGCAACTCAGAAATTCACCGGCGTTATCCCTCCCGTCGTTGTTCCCGATACCGAAGACCACCAGCTCGACGTTGCCTCCTTTGAGCGCAGCATCAACCGCATGATCGACGCCGGCGTCGATGGCCTGTTCTTCTTGGGCTCTTCGGGTGAGGTCGTTTTCTCCACCGACGAGCGTCGTCGCCAGATAATAGCCGAGGACGTCCGCATCGTCGACCACCGCGTGCCCGTCTTGGTCGGCATCATCGATACCGAGACCGAGCGCATGATCG
>CAJMJM010000121.1 GCA_905213725.1 Collinsella aerofaciens | reverse complement strand
CGTCGCGGTCTGCACCACGTAGAACATGCCGCCCTCGCGCATAACGACCAGCAACAGCAAGGCGTTCATCACGATCGTCTGAATACCAACGGGAAGTGATAGGCCGCGCGTTGCGCCGACTGCCTGGATAATGGTGGCAAGGCCCGTAACGCCACCGGCAGCAAGGCCGTTGGGAATCAAAAACAGGTCGGTCGCAATAGCAGCCAGAGCACACCCCAACATGATCTGGGGCAGATCGTGAAAGAAGTTCATCGAAAGAATGCGCTTGATGTCCAGACGATATGCCATGCTGCCTCCCTCAAAAAAGCGCACCCAAACGGATGCGCTTCGAACTTCTTGCTGTATTCGATTCTACCGATTCGCCGAACAAAAACCACCCCTGCGCAGGGTTTGTTCTGGATACAAAACCACCCTGCTCGGAGGGTTTTAATCCATTTGCACATAAACCGGGCGGTTTATGCAGACGGGGTCTCCGCGTCAGCGTTGCCGGTGGCCCAACGATGGTAGCCAATAACAAACGGGTCCAGGTCGCCATCGTCAAGAACGGCCTCGACATTGCTGGTCTCCACGCCCGTGCGTAGGTCCTTGACCATCTGGTACGGGTAGAGCACGTAGCTGCGAATCTGGTTGCCAAAACCAATCGTGGTCTTGGGTCCGCGAATCTCATCCAGGGCCTCGGCGCGCTTCTCGAGCTCAATCTCGTACAGGCGAGCCTTGAGGATCTGCATGCACGCGGCCTTGTTCTGGATCTGGCTGCGCTCGTTTTGGCAGGTGACCACAATGCCGCTGGGAAAATGCGTCACGCGCACGGCGGAGTCAGTGGTGTTGACGCCCTGACCGCCCGGGCCGCTCGCGTGGTACACGTCCACGCGGATGTCGTCGGGACTGATCTCGATGTCGATATCATCGGGTAGCACGGGGATGACCTCGACGCCGGCAAACGTGGTCTGGCGGCGCTTCTTGTCGTCGGTGGGGCTAATGCGAACCAAGCGGTGGACGCCGGCCTCGGCGCGCAGCATGCCAAATGCGTCCTTGCCCTCGACGGTAAAGGTCGCGCGGTCGATGCCGATGACCTCGGCCGCGGGACAGTCGTTGATGGTGACCTTCCAGCCGCGACGCTGGCAGTACTTCATGTACATCTTAAAGAGCATGAAGGTCCAGTCCTGGGCCTCCAGACCACCCTGTCCGGGCTTGATAGTCACAATGGCATCGCCGTGATCGAACTCACCGGTAAACCAGCTCGAAAGCTCAAGCTCATCGATGGCACGGGCCAGGCGCTCAGCCGTGGCTGTAGCCTCCTCGCGAAGGGCGACGGCGTCGGGGTCATCCCCCATCTCCTCGGCAAGCTCCAGCGCGGCGCGGGCATCGGAAAGCTCGCCGCGCGCGGTGTCCACGGCAGCGATATCTTCCTTGGTACGCGCGATCTCCTCCATGGTGGCACGGGCGGCGTCGGCGTCATCCCAAAAGCCAGGGGCAACACTTTTGGCCTCGAGCTCGGACACGCGGGTACGCTTCTCGTCCAGGTGGAGATACGACTCGACCTCACCGAGCCGGTCCGCAAACGCGTCCAGCTCGGCGGGCGTTACCTCTAAAGCCTCAGCCATTAACGATTCCTGCCGTGGCAGTACTTAAACTTCTTGCCGCTACCGCAGGGGCACGGGTCGTTGCGGCCCACGTTGACGTACGGATCGTCGCTCTCGGACTTGCGATAGGTGGTCACCTTGCCACCGTTGTTGACGGCAGCCGGACCACCCTGGACAGCCGTGCGGGCCTGCACCTGCGCCTGCTTGCGCAGCACCGAGCCGCCGTTGTCACCATCGACCTCGGCAGGACCGGAGAAGTGCGCACCCTCGAGCGCGGGCTCCTCCTTGTGCTCCACGGCACGCGGGGCAGCCTTGATCTCGATGCGCAGAACCGTACGCAGATAATCCTCGTACATGGTATCGACGAGTATCTGGAACGCGCCGTAGGCCTCGGTCTTGTACTCAACCAGCGGGTCGCGCTGGCCAAAGCCGCGCAGGCCGATGCCGGTCTTGAGGTAGTCCATCTCCTGCAGGTAGTTCATCCAGCGGGTATCGATGACGCGCAGCATGACCTGGGTGTTGAGCTCACGCATCAGGTCCTCGCCCAAGCGCTCGGCCTTCATGTTGTAGCACTTCTCTACGTAAGCCAGGACATCGGCAGCCAGGGCCTCATAATCCTCGTCGGGGAACTTCGGCGTATCGATGTGGCCGGTGAGCTCCACAACCCACTTGCGCAGGCCCTCCAGGTCGCGCTCGCCATCGTGACTGTCCTTGGTGCAGAACTCCTGCACGCAGCGGTACACGGTGTCGTGCATGACCTCGGTGATGTGGTCGGTCAGGTCCTTGCCGTCCAGAATCTTATTGCGCTCGGCGTAGATGCCCTGGCGCTGCTTGTTCATGACGTCGTCGTACTCAAGGACGCTCTTACGCATGGAGAAGTTGATGCTCTCGACCTTGTGCTGGGCGCTCTCGACGGCCTTGGAGATGATCTTGTGCTGGATGGGCATGTCGTCGCCCATGTCGGCCGTGACCATCATCTTGGAGACGCGGTCCATCTTGTCGCCGCCGAACAGGCGCATGAGGTCGTCCTCGAGCGAAAGGTAGAACTGGGTCTCGCCCGGATCGCCCTGACGACCGGAGCGGCCGCGCAGCTGGTTGTCGATACGACGGGACTCGTGGCGCTCGGTGCCGATAACGGTCAGGCCGCCGGCGGCAAGCACGCGCTCGCGCGCGGCCTTGCAGGTCTCCTTGGCCTCGGCGTTAAACTGCTCGAGCTGCTCGGGCGTCACTTCTTCCATGGTCAGGCCCTCGTACTCCAGGCGCTCGCGCACCAGCTCGTCGGGGTTGCCGCCCAGCAAGATGTCGGTACCACGACCGGCCATGTTGGTGGCAATGGTCACGGCGCCGTAGCGTCCTGCCTGGGCCACGATGTGGGCCTCGCGTTCATGGTGCTTGGCGTTGAGGACCTCGTGTGCGATGCCGCGCTTGGTAAGGGCGGCGGACAGCTTCTCGGAGCTCTCGATGGAGACGGTGCCCACCAAGACCGGCTGGCCCTTGGCGTGACGCTGCTCGACATCGTCGGCGACGGCGTTGTACTTGGCCTGAATGGTGCGGTACACCAGGTCCTCGTGGTCCACGCGCTGCACGGGCTTGTTAGAGGGGATGACCTCAACGGGCAGCTTGTAGATCTCGCGGAACTCGGCATCCTCGGTAAGTGCCGTGCCGGTCATGCCGGAGAGCTTGTCATACAGACGGAAGTAGTTCTGCAGGGTGATGGTGGCCAGGGTCTGGTTCTCCTCGCGTACGAGCACGCCCTCTTTGGCCTCGATGGCCTGGTGCAGGCCCTCGGAGTAACGGCGGCCTTCCATAATGCGGCCGGTGAACTCGTCGACGATCTTGACCTCGCCGTTGGTGACCACGTACTGCTTATCGCGGTGGAACATGTACTGGGCCTTCAGCGCCTGCTGCAGGTGGTTGACCAGCTGGCCGGAGAGATCGGCATAGATGTCATCGATACCCAGGCGGCGCTCGATTTTCTTAAGGCCGCGCTCGGTGGCGGCAATGGTGTGCTTGGCCTCGTCCATGACATAGTCGCCCGTGGGCTCCACGTCCTCGGTAGCGGTGAGCATGTCGTGCGACACGTCCTCGCCGCGCTCAAGGCCACGCACGGCACGCGCGAAGTCCTTGTAGGTACTGGCGGACTTGGTGCCAGCGCCCGAGATGATCAGCGGGGTGCGGGCCTCATCGATCAGGATGGAGTCCACCTCATCGACGATGGCGTAGTTGTGGCCGCGCTGCACGCGCTGCTCGGGACGGGTAACCATGTTGTCGCGCAGGTAATCAAAGCCGAACTCGGAGTTGGTGCCGTAGGTGACGTCGGCCTGGTAGGCCGGGCGCTTGAGCTCGAGCGGCATGTTGTTCTGGAGCAGACCGACGGTCATACCCAGGTACTTATAGATGCGGCCCATCCACTCGGAGTCACGCTTGGCAAGGTAATCATTGACAGTAACGACGTGCACGCCCTTGCCGGCAATAGCGTTGAGATAGCCGGCCAAGGTGGAGACGAGGGTCTTACCTTCGCCGGTCTTCATCTCGGCGATGTGGCCCTCGTGCAGTGCCATGGCGCCAATGAGCTGCACGTCAAAGTGGCGCATACCCATGGTGCGCTTGGAAGCCTCACGCACGGTGGCAAAGGCCTCGGGGAGCATGTCGTCGAGCGACTCGCCGTTGGCGTAACGCTCGCGGAACTTATCGGTCTGGCCGCGGAGCTCCTCCTCGGTCATCTTCTCAAACTGGGGCTCAAGACCGGTGATCTGGTCGACGATCTTGTAGTAGCGCTTAAGGTCCTTATCGGATCCAAAGGACAGCAGCTTTGACATGAATCCCATGTGGTTTTCCTTTTTGGCCATCGCCCACGCCGTGCAGCTGCGGGCGAGTTAAACACAGATGATTGTACTTTAGCCAAACAAGGCGCGGCCTATACGGTCGACCTCGACCGCCACGTAATAACTACGACCAACCTGCCACAATGGGACAGGTTAATTTTGGCGGGTTTTATCTGGGCAAACGCTGCCTCTCTGCCATTTGGTGCAATGGGGGCAGGTTGGTTTGCACCAATAAAAAGAAAAGGGCCGCGCACCCAAACGGATGCACGGCCCTTATGCCATGAATGCGAGTGATTCCGCGGCGAGCTATTTACTCAGCAGCCTCGGTGGTCTCGGCCTCGGCAGCGGCCTCCTCGACGGGAGCCTCTGCGGGAGCCTCGGCGGCCTGCTTGGCAGCCTCCTCGCCAAACTTAGCAGCACGCTTAGCCTTCTCGGCAGCCTTAGCCTCAGCGGCGGCCTTGCGAGCAGCCTCGGCCTCAGCAGCCTTGGCGGCCTTGGCAGCCTTGGCCTCCTCGGCCTTCTTGAGCTGGGCGGCAGCGGCGCCACCGAACTTGTCGGCGAAGCGCTGGACGCGTCCACCGGTGTCGACGAACTTCTGCTGGCCGGTGTAGAACGGGTGGCACTCGTTGCAAAGCTCGCCCTTCATCTCGGACACGGTAGCGTGCGTCTTGA
>CAJMJM010000120.1 GCA_905213725.1 Collinsella aerofaciens | reverse complement strand
AGTTCTTTGAGCGTGTTGCGGGACCCATCCCCAAATCGGTCGGCTGCCGCTTTAATCCAGGCGGCCTGTTCCAGCTCTCCAACGGCATCATGGACAACCCAGGCGACTCCAAATATGGCATGACCACCGAGCAGCTCTTCGAGGCCTTCCGCATGCTCAACGCCAAGGGCGCCGAGGACTTTGGCATCCACGCATTCCTTGCCAGCAACACCGTCACCAACGACTACTACCCCGAGCTCGCGCGTATCCTCTTTGAGCTTGCCGTACGCCTGGAGCGCGAGACCGGCGCACACGTCGCCTTCATCAATCTGTCCGGCGGCGTCGGCATCCCCTACCTGCCCGAGCAGCAGGCCAACGCCATTCGCGCCATCGGCGAGGGAGTACACGCGGCATACGACGAGATCCTGGTTCCCGCCGGCATGGGCGATGTGGCCATCTGCACTGAGATGGGCCGCTTTATGATGGGCCCCTACGGCTGTCTGGTCACCAAGGCTATCCACGAGAAGCAGATCTACAAGGACTATATCGGTGTCGATGCAAGCGCCGTCGATTTGATTCGCCCTGCCATGTATGGCGCCTACCACCACATTACGGTGATGGGTCAGCCGGGCGGCGCCGACAAGGCCACGGCGCCCGTCACGAACACCTATGACATCACGGGCAACCTATGCGAGAACAACGACAAGTTTGCTATCGATCGCAAGCTGCCGCATATCGACATGGGTGACCTGCTTGTAATCCACGATACCGGTGCGCATGGCTACTCCATGGGCTACAACTACAACGGACGGCTGCGCTCGGCCGAGGTCCTGCTGCGCCCCGATGGCGCGGCCAACCTCATCCGCCGCGCCGAGCGCCCGGGCGATTACTTTGCCACGCTCGACGTGCTGCCGTGCGGCCGAGAGCTGCTGGCCAAGTCGCGCGCCGAAAGTGCCCGCCGTCGCGCCGAAGACGAGCGCCTGGCAGTCGCAGCTCAATGGAACAAACGCATCCAGATCGCGGAGGCGAAGGAGAAGAACATGGACATCCGCAACCTCGAGGGCTCAATCGTCGCCCTGGTTACGCCGTTTAAAAAGGACGGCAGTGTCGACTTTGACGCGCTCGAGCGCCTTATCGATTTCCACTTGCAAAATGGCACCGACGCCATTCTCACCCTGGGCACCACCGGCGAGAGCGCCACGATGACCGATGACGAGGACAACTCCGTCGTCGCCGCCGTGGTCAAGCATGTTGCAGGACTCGTCCCCGTCATCGCCGGCTCGGGCTCCAACTCCACGCAGACCATGCTCACCAAGTCGCTTACTTACCAGGGCTTGGGAGCCGACGGCCTGCTGCTCATTACCCCCTACTACAACAAGTCCAACGAAGAGGGTATCTATCAGCACTTTAAGACCGTCGCCGATGCCGTTGACATCCCCTGCATCCTGTACAACATCCCCGGCCGCTGCGGCTGCGGTATCAGCGAGCGCAACGTAGAGCGCCTAGCCGCGCACCCCAACATCATGGGCATCAAGGAGGCCTCGGGCAACGTCGCCTACGCGGCCAAGATCGCCCACCTGCTGTCCGATGACTTCCGCATGTACTCGGGCGAGGATGCACTCACAGTGCCGCTCATGAGCCTGGGCGCTTCGGGCACCATCAGCGTGTGGGCCGACGTGCAGCCGCAGCTCGTACACGACATGTGCCGCGCTTATCTGGACGGCGACGTAGCGCGCGCCCGCGATATCCAGATTGCCGGCCAGCCGCTCATCAACGCCCTCTTTAGCGAGGTCAACCCCATCCCCGTCAAGGAAGCGCTCGCCCAGATGGGCATGATCGAGGCAAACTACCGTATGCCGCTGTGCCCCATGGCAGACGACACGCGAGCCGCACTTACCGATGCTCTGAAGGGAGCTGGTCTGCTTGATTAAGACCGTCATTATGGGAACGGGCCGCATGGGCTCGCTCATCCGAACTACCGCCGAGGGCGTTGTCGACGCCGCTGGGCAGCCCGTTTTTGACATCGTCGCCCAGATCGGCTTCGACTTGTCCGAGCTCGAGAGCGCACCGGCGGCCGACGTCATCATCGACTTCTCGAACGTCGTAACCTTCGATGCCGTCGTCGCCTATGTCGAGCGCACGGGCGCGGCGTTGGTCTCAGGCACCACAGGCTACACCCCCGAGCAGATGGACCGCCTGCGTGAGCTGGGCCAGAACACCCGCGTTATGCACTCGGGCAATTACTCCATCGGTATCGCAGCCCTGCGCCATCTGGTAGCGCAGGCTACACGCGAGCTGCCCGGCTTTGACTGCGAAATCGTCGAGACGCACCACAACCAAAAGGTCGACGCCCCCAGCGGCACTGCCAAGCTACTGCTCGACGCCGTCGTCGAAGCCGAGCCCGAGGCAGGCTACCACCCCGTCTATGGCCGCGAGGGCATGTGCGGAGCACGCGATCCCAAGGAAATCGGTATGCACTCGCTGCGCGGCGGCACCGTCGCCGGCGTGCACGAGGTGAGCTTCTTTGGCCAGGACGAGGAGGTCACGCTCAACCACCGCGCCACGAGCCGTCAGATCTTCGTCAACGGCGCCTTGGCAGCAGCCCAAAAGCTCATCACCCGCGCCCCCGGCTTCTACACCTTCGACCAGGACATGTACGCCTAACTAGTAAACAACCATACCCCCACAAAGAAGAGACAGCCTATGAGCAACGCAGCCGAGATGGATGCACAGGAGATTATCAACTACATCGCCACCGCGCCCAAAAAGACGCCCGTCAAGCTGTACGTGCGCGAGAAGCCGGGCATGAAGGTTGCCTGGGGCGACGCACATGTCTACGGCGGTCGTCGTGGCAAGACCGTCTTTGGCGACTGGGATGAGCTTAAGGCCATCCTGGACGCCAACGCCGATTCCATCGATTACTACGACGTTGAAAACGATTGCCGCAACTCCGCCGTGCCCATGCTCGACCTTAAGGGCATCAACGCCCGCATCGAGCCGGGCGCGATCATCCGCGACCGCGTCGAGATCGGCGACCGTGCCGTCATCATGATGGGCGCCATCATCAACATCGGCTCCGTTATCGGCGAGGGTTCCATGATCGATATGGGCGCCGTGCTGGGCGGTCGCGCCACCGTGGGCAAGAACTGCCACATCGGCGCCGGCACCGTGTTGGCGGGCGTCGTGGAGCCCGCAAGCGCCACGCCCGTCATCATCGAGGACGATGTCATGATCGGCGCCAACGCCGTGGTTCTGGAGGGCGTGCACGTAGGCAAGGGCGCTGTCGTTGCCGCCGGCGCCGTGTGCGTCGAGGACGTCCCCGCCGGTGCCGTCGTGGCCGGTGTCCCCGCCCGCGTCATCAAGATGCGCGACGAGAAGACCAACAGCAAGACCGGTCTCGAGGAAGGTCTGCGCCAGCTGTAGAAGTTACGCGGTTTTACCAAACCGCGTAACGGCTCGACGCTGCAAATGCCCCTAAGCGACAATCTGACGTTCAATCGTCGGTCGTGTACCGAAGTACGCTTCCCTCCTCTTTCGCGTCACCTTGCTCGCCTAGGGGCATTTTCGCTGACGTGAGCTCAACCTGCGGCGCAATGTCAGCAACCAAGACGAAAACAAAAAAGGCCGAAGTCCCAAAAGGCTTCGGCCTTTATTTTTTGCAGCGTCCAAGCGCAGTTTATCGATTCTCAATTGACCCGATGTTCTTGAGCTCGATGGAGATGAGGCCGTTGGGCTCGTTGACAAACTCGATGTACTCGGAGTTCGAACCCATCTCGGCCGGGAAGCTGATCTCGATGCCCGTGTCGGTACGAATCTTATGATTGCGCACCGCCGCGCGTTCGACCTGCTTGCGCTCCACGGGCACACGCTCAGGAACCTTCTCCTCGGTCAGTGCCGCGCGCACGCTCTCCTTGATAACCGGTTCGTCCTCAAAGACCTCATCGACGATATCCCAAGGCGGCAGCTCCTCGTCATCCTCGACTTTCTCGGCAACGGCAGCCTTAACCTTGGCGAGCGCCACGGCCGTATTGGCACCGTGCTCCTCGGCGACTTCCTCGACCACACGCGTCACGGTGTCGATGACCTCCTTGCCCGATACGCCCGTGTCGCACTGCAGCAGGCCCTCGGGGATAAGCATACGGTCCTCGCCGGCAATCTTGCGCTTCTTGTCCACGTAGCCGATCTCCATGGTGCTCGCACGCACGATGGCATAGCTTGGAACCTTTTGCGAGGGGTTTGGCAGAATAGCGTAGTGGCGCGCGATGTCGTTGCGCACCTCCCCCTCCTCGCGGCCCACCTCGTGCATAAAAGCCTGCTTGGAGCCCAGCAGCATCACGGCAAACCAGCGGGCATCCTCATCGTCGTCAAAATCAGCCACGAGCACATCGGTAGACTCGGCTTTCTCGGCTTTGGTGAGCTCGGAGGAGATAAACTCCGCAATCTGCTGCGACAGGTCCACGAACTCGCGCTCGCCAAAGAAATAGCCCTTGAGCTCGCCGCCGAATGCGGAGTTCTCGGCAAACGTGGCACGCTTGTTATCAGCCGAGGTACGAGCGCGCCGCAGGTGCGTGGTTACGAAATTACGCACGGTACGGCTCTCGATATCGAGCTCGCGCTGGCTCATGACGTTGACGGCAGAGTCAAAGTCCAGGATATGCAGAATCGCGTGATTGATTTTCATATACGGCATTCCGTTCTAGATCGAATTGAGCACGAATCAGTATAGCGGTCGAACCCGCCCCAAGCGCATCGAAGATTGGCGCATCGGGGACAGGTTGCTTTGCACCAATGACTAGCGCAGGAGCTCGGACTGCCACGCCTCGAGTTGTTCTGCCAAACTCTTACCGGCTGCGGGCATGTCGATCTGGGGTCGTTTGGGCAGCAGCGCGCATTTTAGGATTGCCGCGATGGTCTGCGAGACAAAGCCTCGCGTATCCTAGTCAAAGCCTTGCGCAGCCTGGAGCATCACGGGCAGGCTCTCGCGCAGATTCCCAGCGATATCCGCAAACCGCTCAGCACCCGTAGCCTCAAGCACGGAGAACAACGCATCTACAAAACGCTCGCGCTCGCTAGGCGACACCGCAAGCAGCATCTCGCGAATGGAGCCATCAACGTATCGAGCACCGGCGGACAGGCGCTCACAGCACACGAAGTCGCGACCATCAACCACCCAGCTAAAGGGATT
>CAJMJM010000119.1 GCA_905213725.1 Collinsella aerofaciens | reverse complement strand
CGCCAAACGCAAAGAAACCCAAAAAGCCCGAGATAAAGATGAGACGCAGGTCGTGGTCGCGAAACGTAAGTCGCGCACCCTCGGCCATGCCGCCCAGAATACCGCCCTTCGGCCTCTCCCCTTTTGCGGGAGCAACACGCTCGTGACAGCCCAAGGAGAGCACGGCCGCCACACCCATCATGCCCGCCATGAGCAGATAGACCGATTGCGTGGCAAAACAGCTCACGATGGCACCGCCGAGCAGCGGGCCGGCGGTATAGGCGATATTGCTGTAGAACACCATGAGGCCGTTCACGCGGGTACGGCCCTCGGTGGTCGACTCCAGGTATCCCGGAAACGCATGCGTGCAGGTGTTGATAAAGCCGCCCGCAAGTCCCAAGACGCACGCGGCAAACACAAGCCCGGGGACAGACAACGGCGCCAACCCCACGCCAAGCGATAGCACAGCCGTAATCACGCACGTCACAAATGACGTCCGGCGCGGTCCAAAGCGGTCGATGACCGAGCCCGACACCATATTGCCCACTGACGTCATAAGATTGCGCACGAGCGTAATGGCGGCAACCAAAAAGGCCGTGCCGGCCAGATCATACGTGGCCGCACCGATAAGCCCCAAAAAGTAGACCGCGTTGTTGGCGCACCACTGCAGGGACTCAATAAGAATCAGCTTGACCTCTGCCGGCGTCAGACGCATTGCTTCGCGATCCTTCGCGAACATACGAACTCCTTCTATACAAAAAGGGGATGGAGGGCATAGGCCTGCTCCATCCCCTTTCCAGGTTGCAACGAAAATCTATGCAGCCGGGCCCTTACGCCAGCACGCCGAAGAACGCGCCGATGATGCCCACGACCATGGTGGCCACGATCAGCACCATGGGGTTGATCTTCTTGGACAGCAGCCAGTAGTACAGCCAGAAGGCGATCATGCCGAGCATGCCGGGCATGATGCCGTCCAGGATGTCCTGGAGGGTCTGGGCGTCGTCGCCCGAGCCGATGGCCACCGGGATGCTGGCCCAGAACATGTCCTTGCACATGGCGCCCACGACCATGACGCCCACGATTCCCACGCAGGTCATGATCTTCTGCATGAGGCCGGTCCTCTGGGCCTCGTCCAGGAAGCCCACGCCCAGCTCGTAGCCCTTGACGGCGCCCCAGATGCGCAGCGCGAAGCCGGGGACGTTGTAGATGAGCAGGAAGGCGATGGGGCCGAAGGGGTTGCCGGCCTGGCACAGGCTGATGCCCACCGCGGCGGCGACCACGCGCAGCGTCGACAGGAAGATGGAGTCGCCGATGCCGGACAGCGGGCCCATGAGGGCGGCCTTGACGTCGTTGACGCTCTCGGGCTCGATCTCGCCGCGGGCGACCTTCTCCTCCATGGCCATCGCGATGCCGCCGACGAACGGGGCGAACTGGACGGTGATGTTGAAGAACGCGCAGTGGCGGTGCAGGGCCTCGGCGTAGTCGTCGGGGCGGCCGGCGTAGATCTTCTTGAGCATGTTGGCGACCATCAGGCAGAAGGCGATGTTCATCTGCTTGTAGTAGGTCCAGGAGAACTCCATGCCCAGGGCGCCGACGTTGACGGCGCTCTTGACGAGGTCGGAGCGCGTGATCTTGTTCTCGGGACTAGAAGTCATCGTCCTCATCCCCTTCCGCGGAGAGCTGGGGCTGGGCTCCGCCCAGGCCGAGCAGGTCGAACTTGTCGATGCCGATGATGATGGCGATCAGGGCGACGCCCAGGACGGGCACGTTGGCGTAGGAGCACAGCAGGAAGCCCAGGAAGTAGAAGGGCACGAGCTGCTTGGTGAGCACCAGGCGGCCGAGCATGGCGAAGCCCATGGCAGGCAGGATGTTGGCGGCAACGCCAAAGCCAGCAAGAACAAAGTCGGGGATAAAGTCGAGCACGCCCTGGATAGCGTCAGCACCCAGATAGAACGACAGCGAGCACAGCAGGAACGCCATGATGATGCCGGTTAAACCGATCAGGAAGTGCATCGCATAGACGCCCTTAAGGTTGCCCTGGCCGGAGAAGACATCAGCGCGGTCAACCAGGATCGGCAGGGCGGCGTTGAGGATGTTCTTGATGGCAAGGCACAGCGTGGCGATGGGCATGGCAAGCGCGATGGCTGCCTCGGTGCTCTGGCCCAGCTGGATAGCGAAGGCGCAGGCGAGCACGCCGCCGATCGTCTCATCAGGCGGCACGTAGGCGCCGATGGAGATCGAGCCCATGAACAGCAGCTCCAGACTCGCACCGATCGCGAGGCCGGACTGCAGGTCCCCCAGCACCAGACCCACGAGCGGGCACAGGACGATGGGGCGGAACGCATAGAGCGTACCGAGCTGGAAGTCGAACTTACCAAATGCGGCGATAAGTCCGATGAGGATTGCTTGGGTAAGCATACATCCCCCTTTCCTAATAGGACACTACGAAGAGCTCAGACTCTTCGAATTCAAACGCCTAGAGCACGCTGGCGCAGTCAACCTTGGGGTCATCGGCCAGGGGTCGAATCTCGACCTCAACGCCACGATCCAGCATCTCGCGCACATCGGCTTCCTCGGCTGCGGTCAAGAAGATCTGACGAGAGACCTGACGAGCATCGGGGCGCTTCTCGTCCTTGGGCTTGGTGTTGCCCAGGTTGACCGACTTGATCTGCGGGCAGCCCTCAACAAGCTGCTTTGCCTCAGCGATAGTGGCAACGCAGATGATCATCTTGTACTTGTCGGTCACGCCCGAGTTGATAGCCTCGATGGCATTCGCCATATCCTTGATGACGAGCTTGCAGCCGGCAGGCTTGCCCATCTTGAGCGTCGTCTTCCACACCGGGTCGTTGGCGACCTTATCGCCCACGCAGAAGATGCAGTTGGAGCCAAGGCCCTGAACCCAGGAAACTGCGACCTGGCCATGAAGCAGGCGATGGTCAACGCGAAGTAGCTGAATCATAATGTGACCCCCCAAAGGTCTTGTGCCGTCATACGGCGTGTCAGTAGGTGCTGCGGATTAGAACTCTTCTTCCTCGTCGTCATCGACCAAAAGATCGTTGACAAACTTCACGCGCGTATCGTCCGCAGCGACGATGGCGCGAATCGTCTCCTCAACCGGCGCCGACTCGTCAGAGAACAGCAGCTGGATGAGGAGAGGAAGGTTCATGTTGGTAACGAGGTACGTGCGGGGACGCGTCTGGACGATCTTGGTGAACTCGTTGTTGACGCTGCCGCCAAAGAGGTCGGTGCAGACAACGACATCATCGTCAGCAGACATGCCTGCCAGCAGTTTTTGGGCCTCCTCGGCCACGTCCATGCGGCCATCGACGAACATCGAAAGATCGTGGACGTTGTCGCGAGCGCCCGAGAGCAGTTCGACGCTCTCCTTGATGCCGGTAGCGAAGTGCGCATGGCTGGCGATGATGTACTGTCTCATTCTGTGTTCCTCTCAATAGCCCGGCACGTTCCCGCACCCGTTTTCTTTAGTAGTCGAACTGGTGATAGTAGCGACGATACTTGAGGTTGTGCTTGGTGACCGTCTCGTAGTAGCGAGCCAGGCGGTCGGTCACAAGCACCGTCAAAATCCACGGGGAGACGATGACGCGGAACTCGTCGTCAAGGCCGGGGATCGCGAACTCGGCGGTGTCGATGACGTTGATGTCGGTGTCGCCGGTCACGCCGCGGGTCAGGAAGGCGCGGACGCGCTCGTCGAGCTTGCGGTTCTCGTCCTCGCCCATGAACAGGAACACGGGGACGCCGGGCTCCACGAGCTCGAGCGTGCCGTGGAAGAAGTCGGCCGAGGTGATGTAGCGGGTGCGCTTCCACTGCATCTCCTCGAGGATGCACATCGAGAACAGGATCGTCTCGCCCCACAGGGCGCCCGAGCCGATGAACATGGTGTAGGGGGCCAGGGCGTACTTCTTGGCGAGCTCCTCGGCGCGCGGCTCGAAGCGCTTGCGGATGTCGAGCATGTCCTTCCAGATATCCTTGGTCTGCTCGATAAACAGATCGAACTTGGGGAAGCAACCGCGGCGGTTGAGCAGGCGCAGGCCGAAGCAGTCGGCGAGGTAGTAGCCCTTCTCGCAGCCGCCCGAACCATGGTCAGAAGCCATGGCGACGCAGTTCTCGGCACCCACAGCCTGGCCGATGGGGCCCTCGGGCTTGGTCATGGCGTAGACGCGCACGCCCATGTCCTTCATCTTCTTGACGGCCTCGAGGACCTCGGGGGTGGTGCCGGACTCGGAGGCGGTGAGCACGACGGACTTCTCGGTCATGCGCTTGTGGCCCATGGCGTTCCACTCGGCGGCGTGGATCAGGTAGACCTCGAGGTCGCGGTCGCCGAACTTGTTCATGAGGTACTCGAGCTGCATGAGCTCGTCCCAGGTGCCGCCGACGCCCATCAGGAACACGGCGTCGTAGCCCTCGTCGGCGACCTTGTCGGCGAGCGCGGTCATCTTCTTGCCGGTCTCGTAGAGCGCCTTGCCGTCCTCGAGATAGCCCTCCTGGTCGAAATGCATGATCTCGATCTTCTCGGTTTCCTTCATGGCTTTTCCTTTCTGTCCTGCACGCGACTCTATACATCGCGTTTCTTTTCGATACCAATTATAGACATATACCTAAGGTGTTTTTAATACCACTTATCAATCTGTTCCAATCCTCGGTGAACGGTCGAAATTCTCTGGTGAGTGGTATTAAATTAGAATTGAATGTATAGCTAACACCTCTGGCGCCTCCCTTGTGTGACAAAGAACAGCGTTCCTACCAGCGCAATAATGGTCGATGCCCCAAATAGCACCGCTTGGACGCCCAAAGCCTCCGCCAAAAAAGGAGCCGCCAGCAGCGGCAGCACGCCGGCGCTCATCAGGCCAAAACGCACAAAGCCGGTAATGCGTCCCAGGTATTTGATGTCGGCGCGCTCCTGAATCAAGATCATCTGCAGCGGTTCCAGGAATCCCCAGGCCAGACCGTTAATCGCCTGACCGATAATCGCGACCCCCAGCATATCGGTGCCCACGTACACCATGGACCCAATGCCCACGGCCATGAGCGCGCCAAGCAACAATCGCAGGTTGACATGGCGAGCAGAAAGCTTGGTCAGGATGAACGCGCCCACCGAGGAAGTGCGGCCCACGCAAAACGGCAGCCAGCCCAGCCAGACGATAACCACGAAGCGCACAACCCACAAGAACACCGCAACCCACACAAAACACGCCC
>CAJMJM010000118.1 GCA_905213725.1 Collinsella aerofaciens | reverse complement strand
ACCAGACCCTCGGCGCTGATGCGCAAGATCTCGCCGGGACGGACGTCACGGACGTACTCGGCGCCCACGATATCGAGCGCGCAAGTCTCAGAGGCAACGACCCAGCCGCCGGCGCGCGTGACACGGACGGCGGAGTCGACCGTCGCGGCGCCGTCTTGCGAGGGCAGCTGCGAAACGGATGCGGCATCGGCCTGGTCCAGACCCTCGTCCACCAGCTTGCCCAGCACGAGCGGGCGAATGCCGTGCGGATCGCGGAATGCGTAGAGCGCCTGCTCGTTGATGAGCGTCATGGCGTAGCCGCCGCGCACGAGCTCCATGGTCTTGCGAATGCCCTCACGCAGATGACCCGTACGCTGGGTAAAGTAGCCGATAAGCTTGGTCGCGACCTCGGAATCCGAATTGGAAAGGAACGGCACGCCCAGCTCGATCAGCTGGCGGCGCAGCTCGTCGGTGTTGACGAGGGTACCGTTGTGCGCGAGCGCGATAATGACGCTGTTGATGGTAGAAAGATGCGGCTGCGAGGCTTCCCAGCTCTTGGCACCGGCAGTGCCATAGCGCACGTGGCCCACGGCCAGCTGGCCGGAGAGTGTCGACAGGTCGGCGTTGGAGAACACGCGGTCGAGCAGGCCCAGATCCTTGCGGACCATAACCGTGCCGCCATCACCCACGGCGATTCCCGCCGATTCCTGGCCGCGATGCTGCAGCGCGCGCAGACCAAAGTACGTCAGTCGAGCCACATCGCGATCGGGTGCCCACACACCAAAAATGCCGCATTCCTCATGCAGCTGGTCGGAGTCCAGATCATACGTCGACATGGTCTTCACCTGTCCCGCGGCATGCTCGGCCGCGCGGATGGTTTCTTGAGACATGGCATCCCCTCAGAGCCTCGTTATTTGGCGTTACCTGCCCTATTATACGCACGGCAAGACAAGCACTCCCGCGCATGAACAGCGCTTTTTAAAAGCCCACCGAGCTTATAATCCGTTTTGCAGCCAAACATTTTATTGGGCAACCGCCTCGGGGCCGACGATCCCGCATACTTCCGTTGCGACGCGTCTCGCCCGCCGTCGGGGCTTGCATTGTTGCAATTGGGACGTTCGTCCTGTCTTTTGGCAGGTCGGCGGCGTATCCTTGTACCTACAGCAAAACGAGAAAGGTTATGTATGGATCGAAACGAACTCGACCCCAGCGTCCCCAGCGCCACGGAGGTCAAGAAGATCCCCCTCATCATTAAGGTGTACGCCGTCCTGTGCATCCTGTCCGGCGTGGGCACGCTCCCTTCGGTCGGCGCCTTTATGTGGCAGGTCATCACCGCGCTCATCAACGGCAACGCCGCCGCCAAGCTCGGCGACAACACGCTCGTCGCGGTCGGACTGATTGTCGCCGGCATCATGCTCTCGGCTGCCAGTGCCGTCATCTTGATCATCTTTGGCCTGGACCTCATCAAGAACCAGCGCCGCAATGCCGCCCGTCTGTCCTATATCCTTATCGCGTTTACCGTCGTCGAGCTTTTGGTTGACGTGATGCTCCAGGGCATCGGGCCCTTCTTGCTGCGCCCTGCCATCCAGCTCGGCATCCTCGTCGCGCTTTCGGCCACCGTCGACCCCACACTGCGCCAGGAGCGCGAGCTGCAGCGCCGCCTGCAGGAGATGCTCGACCGCGACGCCGCCGCCGAGGGCATGCTCGGGCGCGATGAAACCGGCGAGGGCTACATCAAGCTCAACTACTTCAACCTGTTCTGGGTATTCTTTGTCTGCTGCGTGCTCGGCCTGGTCCTGGAGGATATCTGGCATATGACCGTCAACGATCCGGGTGTCTACCAGGACCGCGCCGGTATGCTGTTTGGCCCCTTCAGCCCCATCTACGGCTTTGGTGCCGTGCTCATGACCATGGGGCTCAACCGCTTCTATAAATAGAACCCCATCATCATTTTCCTGGTGAGCGCCCTGCTCGGCGCCAGCTTTGAGGTGTTCGTGGGCTGGTTTATGCAGACCGCGTTTGGCGTGGTCTCGTGGAGCTACTCGCACATAACGCTGTTCGGTATGCCCGACCCGCTCGTGGTCCTCACGGGCGGACGCACCTGCACGGGCTTTGCCTGCCTGTGGGGCCTGGGCGGACTCATCTGGATCAAGCTGCTGCTGCCGAGGCTGCTCAAGCTCATCAATATGATTCCGTGGAAGAGCCGCTACTCCGCTACCGTCATCTTCACCATCATTATGCTGGTCGATGGCGTTATGACACTGCAGTCGCTCGACTACTGGTACCAGCGCGTCAACGGCACGGAGCCGGATATTCCCGTCGCGCAGTTCTACGGCAAGTACTTCGATAATGACTTTATGGAGAATCGCTTCCAGAGCATGACCATGAGCCCCAAGGATGCGACGCGCGTGTAGCGTCAACCGCGTCCAAAACGCAAAATGCCCGCCGGTATCACGTACCGGCGGGCATTTTTATAAACGAGTCTTCTATCGACGCAAGCCTCTACGCCTCGCGCTCGACCTCACTTACGCATTCGTTCTTGATGGTGCCAACGAGTGCCTGCAGCGCATCGACCACGTGCGGGCGAATGTCTCCGCCGATGAGCACGAGCATGATGTCGTCACCCACGGCGAGCTCGCCGCTTGCCAGCCACACGCGCACATAGCCGACACCCGGCATCGCGCGCGTCGCCTCGATGGCGGCCTGTACCTTGCTGGCGTCGTAGCCAAACACCATGCCGCCCACCTTGTGGCCCGGCGCCACGCCATCGGTCTCGACACCGCGCGCCTCGGCCTTGGGCGTCGCGCGCACCACACCGTTATGTGTCAGATACATACCGCACGCAGGTGCCGACGAATCGGCCTTGGCCTCGCGCAGCCAAGCATCAACCGAAGGCATCATTTTGCCATTCTCGAGCATCATTTCTCCCTTACCGTCGTCGAGTAGCCAATTTGGAACGGGGCTTTTTTAGCTACTCTCGAACAACTTATTCCTCGACCGGCGTGAGCACCATGACAGCACGCGTGTTGCTCAGCGATAACGAACGACAGGTCACAAGCGTTACGACCTTGGTTGCCGAAGCAGCACGATCAGTGGCATCGCTCGCCACGGCAGAGGCACCGTCGAGCATCTCGGACAGGTAGTTCTTGAGCCCGTCGTCGCCCTCAAAATTGGGCGTGCGCGCCTTGGAGTACGTATCCTCAACGACCTTGGTCGCCAGCGGACGCAGCTTATACGTAGCATCCCGTGTGATGTAGTACACATATTCAATGCTATCGAACGTTGCCCGGTCAGTCGTATCCGAAATCACGTTGAACATCGACCCATCGTTCATATGGTGGCCGTAGATCGTGGTCTGCTGGTCAACCATTCCCGGCGCGGTGTCATCGCTATCCAGGAAAATGGCCCCAGATGCATTGGCCGTACCGTCGAACAGCGTGTTGAGGTATTTGGAGTTGTTGTTGGTCTGCACCACGGGATAGTTGATGTTGGTTCCCGGCACATAAATCCAACCCACAATCTCGGGGTTTGTCTGAGCAAGTGCATCAAAGTCGATAATCGGCACGCCGCTGGCGTCCTTATCGCTTATATATTGCTTCTCGATTTTCTGATACGAATCGCTCGCCTGCTTATAGCCAATCTGAGCATTAATAAAGATAGCGGCAGCGGCGACAATCAGACCGATGCCCACGATGATGAGCAGAATGGGAATAATGGAGCGGCGCTTCTTACGCGGCGGCTCAGTGTAGCTGGACGCCGCGCCGCTCGGTTGCCTCGTCGTCCGGGCCTGCTTCTTTGCCGTGCCATATGACGAGGGGCGATACGCCGCCGGCGCGTCCTGGCGTCGGTGCGTCGCCGGCGTTACGGAACGCGGCGCGCGCGGCTGCTGAGGAGAGGATGTCCGACCCTGCTGTGCCGCATGGGCAGCACCCGGCTTCGACGGATCGGGAATCTGAGAAGCCTTGAATCGTTTTCCCTGATAGTCGGACATGGCTCTCCTTATACTGCGGTGAAACGGCGGAACGCCTAGGCGTCGGCCATCTCCTGCTTCATCTTCTCGATAACCTTGCGGTACTCGGGGTCGCAGGCGCCCAGGATCTGCGTGGCGTAAATGGCAGCGTTCTTGGCACCGTTGATGGCCACTCAGGCAACGGGCACGCCCGAAGTCATCTGCACCATCGACAGCAGCGAGTCCATACCACCCAGATCGCTCGTCTTCATAGGCACGCCGATGACCGGCAGCGGCGTAAACGCAGCCACGACGCCGCCCAGGTGAGCAGCCTTGCCGGCAGCAGCGATAATCACCTTGATGCCGCGGTCGGCAGCAGTCGAGGCCCACTCATGGACCTTCGCCGGCGTGCGGTGCGCGCGCGCAATCACGAGCTCATAGGGCACACCGAGCGCCTCGAGCTCGGCGGTGCAGCCTTCCATAACGCCCAGATCGGACTTGGAGCCCATGATGATCCCGACAACCGGCTTCTGATCTGCCATAAACAAAGACCTCCTGTTGAGAGCGGTGACGCGGCCAATCCGCGACCCTTAACTACTGAGAGTAGTATAGCTGCTCCCGTCCCTGCGGTCTGCGTGGTGCTTTGCGGGCGGGCCAGGCTTTATCTTCACTCCGGTTGCTTCGCAAAGTCGTTCAGATAGAGCCTGGCCCGCCCGCGAAGCGCCCTGCGACCTACCGGATATTGCCATGACGTACGTTGGCTGAAATAATAAAGCAATGCCCGCCGTCCTTGACGGAGCGGCGGGCACGTTTGCTTAGTTGTCGCTGGGACTACTTAGCCTTGCTGCGACGATGGAAGAAAGCGCCGATCGCGGCGATGATGGCGCCAAGACCACCGACGGCCGCGACGGTCGCCGCCGTCTGGTCGCCGGTATTGGGGATCGCCGAACCGCTCTTCTTGCTGCCCTGGGCCTTGTCGCCTGCGGGCTTGCCCGCCTGGTTGCCGCCGTTTGAGCCATTGCCGGAACCCTGGTTGCCCGAGCCGCCCTGGTTGCCGGAATCGGCATCCTTGAGGCTCTCAATGGCCAGCTTGAGCTGGTCATAGGCCGCCTGGAGCTGGATGTCGGAAGCATTCTCATCACCCAAGACGTCCTCGGCGTAGGTAATGGCATCCGTCAGGGCCTTGACAGACTCGTCCGTCTTGCCCCTGGTGTCAGGCTCCTTCGCCTGCTTGACCAAGGCCTTGAGCTGCTTCTTGGCCGGGTTCTCGACCGGGG
>CAJMJM010000117.1 GCA_905213725.1 Collinsella aerofaciens | reverse complement strand
GGTTCCGGTAAGTCTACGGTGAGCCGCCTGGCCGCGCGCTTTTGGGATGCCACCGAAGGAACGGTCACCGTGGGTGGCGTGAATGTTGCGAGCGAGGATCCCGAGGTGCTGCTGCGTGATTACGCCATCGTGTTCCAAGACGTGCTGCTCTTTGACGACACGGTGATGGGAAACATCCGCCTCGGGCGTCGTGATGCCACCGATGAGGAAGTGCTTGCAGCCGCGCGTGCCGCTAACTGCGACGAGTTTGTGAGCCGTATGCCGCAGGGCTACGACACCATGATCGGCGAGAACGGCTCCAAGCTGTCCGGCGGTGAGCGCCAGCGCATCTCTATCGCCCGTGCGCTGCTCAAAGACGCGCCCATCGTGCTATTGGACGAGGCGACGGCGAGCTTGGATGTGGAGAACGAGACCGTGGTACAGCAGGCACTATCCCGTCTGCTTGCAGGTAAGACGGTTATCGTTATTGCCCACCGTATGCGTACGGTGGAAAATGCCGACAAAATCGTTGTGCTCAAGGATGGTATGGTTGCCGAGCAGGGCGCTCCGGCGCAGCTCAAGGCGGCAGGTGGAGAATTCGCCCGCATGGTCGCGCTGCAAAAGGAGGCGGCTGCCTGGCGGCTATAGGAATGTGACAAAGGGACAATCCCTTTGTCATATTGAGTTCATCCCCATAGTTTCCAAAAAGTTAGCCATTGTTGACCAAATAGTTATACTAAACTATTTTCAAAAGCGTGCTCGAGCAAACTAATGAACTCGGGTGCTAAGGCACCATGCCGCGCTTGTGCGGCAAAAGGGAGAAGCAACATGAAGAAGTCGACGTTTAACACCCTGCTTGTCGGTGGCGGTTTTCTGCTTGGCACGGCCGGCATCAAGCTGCTTACCAGCGCTCCGGTCAAGAATGCCTGCGTGCAGGGTATCGCGTGCGGCATGCGCATCAAGAACGGCTACCAGGACATGGTCGAGCAGGCCAAGGCTAATGTCGACGACATGGTTGCCGAGGCGGCCTACATCACCCAGAGCGAGGCCGCTGCTGACGAGGCAGCCGAGTAACGCTCCCAGGCACAAGCTATGAGATTCTCGATTATTAGCGAGATCCCTGGCAGGACCCGTCTTCAATTGGCGGGTCCTGTGCCAGAGAGCGATCTCGATGCACTTCTTAAGCTCAGCGGCGATATCGACGGCGTGCACAAGGTGCGCGTTTATGGCCGTATTGGCCAGATGGCGCTCGAATACGACGAGCGGTGTCGTGCGAGCGTGCTCGATGCCCTGGGCGCACTCGATGCTCAAGCTATCGCCGATGCCAAGTCGGGCTACGTGATGCAGCTTGAGCCACGCAAGCACAAACTCGTTATGGACCTGGCGACACTCGTCGGTGCCCATTACGCACGTCGCTGGTTCTTGCCCACGCCTCTGCGTGCGGTGTTTGTCGTGGCCGGTTACATGGCATTTTTGCGCGCTGCCCTTCATGAGCTGGCGCAGCCGCGCCTGACCGTTCCCGTGCTCGACGCTTCGGCCATCGGCATTTCGTTCGTCAAGCGTGATGTCGACACCGCGGGCCAGACGATGTTCCTACTCAACGTGGGCGAGCTGCTCGAGGACTACACCCGCGCCATGAGCGAAAACGAGCTCATCAACTCGCTGCTCGATGTGCCCGACAAGGCGCAGAAGGTCGTCGGCGACACCGAGGTAAGCGTTGCCGCGACCGAGCTCGCGCCCGGCGATTTGGTCGCCGTGCGCACCGGCATGTCCATCTGCATCGATGGCGTGGTCGAGCAGGGGAGCGCCATGGTCAACCAGGCGACCCTGACCGGTGAGCCGCTGGCCGTCGAGCGCAGCGTGGGCGACGATGTATTCGCCGGCACCGTCGTGGAAGACGGCAGCATCTTGGTGCGCGTGCGCGCCAACACGGCGCAGACCAAGCTGCGCTCGATCGTCTCGCTCGTGCAGACAGCCGACTCGCTCAAGTCCGAGGGCCAGTCGCATATGGAGGACCTTGCCAACAAGATCGTCCCGTGGAACTTCCTGCTCGCGGGCCTGGTTGCGCTTACCACCCGCAGCCTCATCAAGACCTCAGCGGCACTGATGGTCGACTACTCGTGCGCACTCAAACTCACGGGCTCCGTCGCCGTCATGACTGCCATGAGCGATGCCGCCAAGATGGGCGTCATGGTCAAGGGCGCCAAGTACTTTGAGTCGTTTGCCAAGGCCGATACCATTGTGTTTGACAAGACCGGCACGCTCACCGAGGCGCAGCCGCGTCTTGCCTGCGTGCTCACCACCGATGGCTGGAGCGAGGACGAGATTCTGCGCCTTTCCGCTTGCTTGGAGGAGCATTTCCCTCATCCGGTGGCGCGTGCCGTGGTCAACGCCGCCCGCGAGCGCGGGCTCGAGCACCGCGAGCGCCATGCCGCCGTCGAGTACATCGTGGCGCACGGCATCGCTTCGTCCATCGAGGGGCGTCGCGCCATCATCGGTTCCGCGCACTTTGTGTTTGAGGACGAGGGCGCGCAGCTCGAGTCCGACATTAAGGAGCGCATCGAGTCCCAGATGCAGGGCCTGTCGCCGCTGTACCTGGCGGTTGACGGCACGGTTGTGGGCGTGCTCGGTATCGAGGATCCGCTCAAACCTGGCGTGCGCGAGGCCATCGCCGACTTGCACGCGCTGGGCGTTAAGCACGTGGTCATGCTCACGGGCGATTCCGAGCGCACAGCCGCACGCATTGCGCGCGAGGCGGGAGTCGACGAGTTCAAGGCCGAACTGCTGCCCGAGGACAAGTACGCTTATGTGGAGCGCATTAAGAGCGAGGGGCGCCACGTTGCCATGGTGGGCGACGGCGTCAACGATTCGCCGGCGCTCGGTTTGGCCGACGTGGGCTTGGCGATGGGTGGCGGAAGCGACATCGCCAAGGAGGTCGCCGATATCATCCTGACCGATACGGATCTGGCCGCGATCGTGCGCCTGCGCCGTATGAGCCAGGGGCTTATCGACCGTCTGACGAGTTCGTATTCCAAGGTGATGCTCACCAACTCGGCGCTGCTGGCGCTCGGCATTACCGGCACGATTACGCCGCAGGCGTCGTCGCTGCTGCACAACGGCTCAACGATCGCCTACAGTCTGAGCAACGCAAAGGCGTACCTGCGTTAGCGTTTTCGATTGAGTATATGGCCTGCATTCGGGCGGCACCGCAGCCGCCAGGGTGCAGGCCTTCTTTTGTTTGACGAGATGTTAGCTCGGATATATGCTCGTGCTAGCAATGCTAGTAAATGCTGAAGGTGAGGTTGAGATGGCTACCGTTGGCAGCATGGCACAGGTGAATGTTCGCGTAGATCGCTCGGTTAAAGAGCGCGCCGAGGAAGCACTGCGGCTTTCGGGCGGGTCGCTGCCCGAGCTCATCAAAAAGGTGGTGGCCAAGGTCGCGCAGGGTGGCGGGCAGTGCGAGGAAGTGCTTGCGGCCGTCGACGACCGGCAGCAGGCCGTCGCGCCCGATACTCCGTTCGCCGCGTCGTGGGCAGCGGCAGACCGGCTTTATGCAGATATGGGCATCGCTGCGTCGCCTGTATCCGACGATCGCGATTGGGACACAATCTATTCCGAAGCCATGGACGAGCGCTATCGCCAAAAGGGGATGATCCTGTGAGCGGGGCTCCCCTCAAAATAATGGTGGATGCCAACGTATGGGTCGATTCGTTTTGCGCCGACCATGCCGAGTCGCTTGCCGCACGCGCGTTTATTGGGCAGGCGACGGAGGCGGGGGCATTGCTGTTCTTTCCGGTGCATATCGCCAAGGACGTGCTGTACGTTGTCCAACACGAACTGAAGCGCAGCGTTCTTGCCAGCGGGGGAGCGCTCGACGAGGCATCTGCCCGTGCAATTGGCGATGCGGCGTTGGTGTTTGTTCGGAACATGACCGAAAACGCCACGGCCGTGGGCGCAGATGCGTCGGACCTTTGGCTGGCCGACAAATACTTAGCGCTCCATCGCGATTACGAGGACAACTTGGTGCTCGCCGCGTGCAAGCGCGCGCAGGTCGATTACTTGGTGACTAACGATCGCAAGCTGCTCGAACATGCCGATCTCGCAGCAAAGACCCCGCGCCAAATGATGCCGATTCTTGCTCTGGCCGAACGTGGTGGCGCGGCTATCGGTTGACGCGAACTGTTTGCGGGCCTCTTGGACGACGATGCGCCAAGGGGCCCGCGTCTGCTATTTACAAAAGCGCGGCCTTAATGGCGGGACTTTCTGCGAGCTGTTTGGCTGCCTTTTCGTCGGAATCGTTTAGTGCTGCCAGACTGCGGTAGACCCACTCGTTGACCTGGGTGTTCTTGACGCCTGCGGCCTGCATAAGGGCGCCTACCTCGCGGATTGCTGCGAACAGATCGGCCTTGGGGCCCGCGAGCTCGACCTCGATGCCTTGGTAGGCGGTCACGCCGCGGTTCTCACTCACGTGGTCGATAAAGCCCTCGACGGTTTCAAGCTGCTGGGCGAGAGCTGCATCATCGTCAGCGTCCAGCGCGACGAGTGCGTTTGATACCGTGAGAGCGGGATGTCCGCAGGGGACAAAGCCTTCGATGACATCCATAGCTTCGGTAATGGTTGAGCCCAGGCCTGCGAGGGCATTGACGAGTTGCTGCTTGGTATCCATAACGGTCCTTTCGACGGGTCAATTTTGCTTGGCGAAAATATACGTGACGCAATCGGTAGCAAAAGTGCGAAGTGCGGCGCACATTGGGGTCTTCACAGCTCGTGCATAGAACAGCTGTCCGCTTTCAGAACGTGGTAAGATAACACTCCACAAGCGGGGCTCGCCCCGCATGTTCCTTGAAAAGTCGACGGGTGTTGGGTGCTCGTGCCCAATGCCATCCAGACTTTCCCGACATTCGGGGGCGACTGGTTTCGACACGATAGCTCTGAGAGAGGAAGCAAGCCGAGGTCTCCTCGCCTCGCTAAACAGGGGTACCGTCAAATTGAATTGACAACAACTCTTCTTTTGAGCCTATGGCTCTCGCTGCTTAGTTTATAGCGGCGCGTCAACCCGGTGATTTCCCCGACACCGGCGCGACGTCATGTTAGGGGAATGCTCCTGCGCACGTAATCGGTATGGCGCGGGCTAAGACCGAACCGGTTAGGACGCCGCGAGCGTGTCGCTGCGCGCAAAGCGTCCGAGACTAAACCAGCGACTGAGCTTGGAGATGCCAATCAGGGGGCTTTCGTGGACCGGAGTTCGATTCTCCGCGCCTCCACCATAAGCAACAGGCAGGTAGAGAAGTGTCTCTACCTGCCTTTTTATTTCTAGTCCGCACCGCGGAGAATCGAACTCTGAGCAGGGCGCGGGCGTAAAGAAAACGCCTTGGCA
>CAJMJM010000116.1 GCA_905213725.1 Collinsella aerofaciens | reverse complement strand
CATCTCGATTTAGCTCGGGCGTACTCCTTTTATTTTGCGTTTCCTGTCTGTGCACATTATTTTTGTGGGCGTCTTTTCACTCGTGTGCCAACGCTCACCGAAATCGATTTACGAAATCGGTTTCGTTTCGAGTTGTAGTATACTCACCTACAGCGTTTTGCAACCGAGATTTTTAAAAAAATGCCTAAAATGGCTCAGATCGCCGACAATTGGGAAACGGGGTGCGTTATGGCGCAGATGAGAATCAAGGACATTGCCGCCGAGGCGGGCGTGAGCCCGGCCACGGTCTCGCGCTATCTCAACAACCGCCCCGGGCAAATGACCGAGGAAACCCGTGCTCGCATCGCGGCGGTTATCGAGCGCACCGGCTATCGCCCGCGTGCCGCCGCGCGCAATCTACGCAGCTCGCGCACCAACCTCATCGGCGTGATTCTGGCCGACATCGCCAACCCGTTCTCCAGCGCTATGCTCGAAGGACTTTCCGCCAGTGCCGCCGCGCGCGGCTGCTCGCTTATGACGGCCATTAGTGGCAACGACCCCGCTAAGGAAGCGGAGTCGCTCACCAGACTTATCGATGCCGGCGTGGACGGCCTGGTCGTCAACACCTGCGGAGGTAATGACGGGGCGATCGCCGCGGCAGCGGGACGTCTGCCCGTTGTGCTGCTCGACCGCGATGTTGCCGACGGCGGTGTAGATCTGGTGACATCTAACAACCGTGAGCTGGTCGCCGGGTTGGTAGACGCCCTGGCCGCTGCGGGCAGCGAGCGCCTGTGCCTGCTCACCGAGGCAAGCGACGATAGCCCCGTGCGTCGCGAGCGCGCCGAGGCCTTTGCCGACGAGCTTTCGCGACGCGGCCTTGCGGGCGAGGTTGTCACCTTGGCCGATGGCGGTGCCACAGGCGTTGGCCGCTTGGACGAGGCCATCCGCGACTATGCGGGCAAAAAACTCGGCCTCATTGCTGTCAACGGCCTGGTCTTCCTGCGCCTGACCGAGGCGCTGGCGCAGCTTGGTCCCTCGCTGCCGGCGGGGCTTAAGATCGCGACGTTTGACGACTACCCCTGGAACCATGTGCTCTTTGGCGGCGTGACCACGGCCGCGCAGGACACCCTCACCATTGCCGAGCGCGTAGTCGAGCGCCTGTCCGAGCGCATCGACGTCGTTACCACCACGGTGGGCGATGCCGCAAAGCTCGCCCCCAAGCGCATCGAGGTCCCCGGCCACATCGAACACCGCGCATCGACCTCGCGCTAGCCGCTCGTTCGCAACCGCCTGCGCGCACGTTTTTTGAGCGCTTGATACGCTTTAACCCTGCGGAAACATTTTTCTGCGATAGTATCTGCGATATAGACCAGTCGAAACCCGCCCGAAAGAAAGGGGAGCGACATGAACCAGCAGAACATCGATTACGTACTCCGCTCCGTAGAGCAGCGCGACATCCGCTTTGTGCGTCTGTGGTTTGTCGACATTCTCGGCCGCCTCAAGAACTTTGCCATTAGCCCCGAGGACCTCGAGGTCGCTTTTGAGGAGGGTATTGGCTTTGACGGCTCCGCCATCGAGGGCTTTGCCACGCCCGAGGAAGCCGACATGCTGGCGTTTCCCGATGCTTCGACCTTCCAGATTCTGCCGTGGCGCCCGAGCCACAACGGCGTCGCCCGCGTGTTCTGCGACGTGTGCACTCCCGATCGCAAGCCGTTTGCCGGCGACCCGCGCGATGCCCTGCGCCGCATGTTCCGCAAGGCCGAGAAGGCTGGCTACCTGCTCAACGTGGGCGCCGAGCTGGAGTACTATTACTTTCCCGACGAGCATACCCCCGAGCCGCTCGACAACGTGGGCTACTTCGATCTTTCGGTAAGCGATGCCGCTCGCGACCTGCGCCGCAACACGGTCCTCACGCTCGAGAAGATGTCCGTGCCCGTGGAGTACACCTTCCACGCCGCCGGCCGCTCGCAACACGGCATGAGCCTGCGCCACGCCGAGGCCCTGAGCATGTCCGACGCCATCACCACGGCCAAACTCATCATTAAGCAGCAGGCCTACGAGAGCGGTTGCCACGCCTCCTTTATGCCCAAGCCGTTGGCGGGCGAGGACGGCAGCGCCATGTTTTTGCATCAGTCGCTGTTCGACCACGACGGCAACAATGTCTTTTGGGGCGAGGACGACGAGAAGTACCACCTCTCCGATATCGCCAAGCACTACATGGCCGTCATCCTGGCGCATGCCCGCGAGATCAGCGCCATCACCAACCCCACGGTCAACTCGTACAAGCGCATCACCACGGGCGGCGACTCCGTGCCGCAGTACGCCACGTGGGGCCTGCGCAACCGCGCGAGCATGGTCCGCATCCCGGTCTACAAGCCCGGCAAGCAGCTGTCCACGCGCATCGAGCTGCGCAGCCCCGACCCCATGGCCAATCCGTACCTGGTCAACGCCGTCACGCTGGCAGCTGGTCTGGACGGCATCGAGCGCAAGCTGGAGCTCCCGCCCGAGGCAACGGCCGAGACGCTCAAGCTTACCGACCGTCAGATGGTCGAGGCCGGCTACACGCCGCTGCCTCGCTCGCTCAAAGAGGCGCTCGACGTGTTTGAGGACTCGCAGTTTATGAAGGATGCCCTCGGCGAGCACATCCATAGCTTCTTCCTCAAAAAGAAGCGCGACGAGTGGCATAAGTTTGAGTCTACGATCACCGAGTGGGAGATCAAGCACTACCTGGCGAACTCCTAATCGCGCTGGCTTGTTCCAGTACGATTGAGCTCATTTCTTTGGAGGCCGATATGTCCGAAAAGAGTGCCCTGTTCATGGCGCGCACGACGCGCTTCCACGAGTTTGCCCGCAGCTTGACGACCACCCTTGGTGTCGAGGTGAGCCTGGCTACCCCCGATTCGCCGACTGCGGCGCACGATTTTGACCTGCTGATCCTCGATTCCGACGGTATCCGCAGCGACCGCATCGATCAGATTGCCAAGTGGCTTGACGATCGCGGCGGCGTCCCCATGTTGGTGATTGTCGACGACGAGGCGCTCGGCACCCTGCGCCTGCCGAATCACGCGCATGCCGACTTTGTATGCCCCACGGCGACGCCCAACGAGCTCAAGGCTCGCGCACAGCGCCTGATGGGCGAGGAGGAGACCGTCGCCGCCGACGATGTGCTCAACATCGATAACCTCGAGATTAACCTGGCTACCTACCAGGTGACACTCGATAACGAGCCCATCGACCTGACGCTGATGGAGTACTCGCTGCTGAGCTTTTTGGCGACGCATCCCAACCGTGCCTACAGCCGCGAGGTACTGCTGCACCGCGTGTGGGGCTTTGAGTACTGCGGCGGTACGCGTACCGTCGACGTGCACATCCGACGCATCCGCTCCAAGGTGGGCCCGCAGATCGCGGCACACATCACCACCGTCCGCGGTGTGGGCTATCTGTTTAAGGACTAGATTTCCACCACAAAGGGGACAGGCACCTTCGTGGTGGTTTTGACGCAGGTGCGGGTTCCTTTTGGGCCTGCAGCAGAACTTAAGCCTTCCTAAAAGATTGCGTTCTCATACACGTTCGCCCGCATATTGGGGTACAACTCAACGTGAACAATGATGGCCCGCCACATGTTTGGCGGGCCTTTGGTTATTAGACGAAAGGATCGCAGCTATGAGCGAGAACGATTCCCAGCGTCCCCAGGACGCGGGCAACGCCGGCGAGACTCAGCAGCAGCCGCGTGTGCAGGTGGAGTCGACGCCTGCCGACAGCAGCATTCCCTACGTGCAGGCCTACGACACGCAGACCGGCAAGCCGCTGGGCAGCCAGCAGGTTGTAAACAAGCACACGGTGGTCAAGACCAAGACCAAAAAGCTGCCGATCTTTATTACGGCGCTTGCCGGTTGTGCGTGCGGCGCCTTGCTGGTCATCGCGCTCATTATGAGCGGCACGCTCGATATCGGTGGCGGCAAGAACGCCGTGACGGCGGGTGCTTCGGGTTCGTCGACGCAAAAGATTACGATCGACTCCGAGGACACCACGCTGGCCGAGGCCGTTTCTGCCAAGGCATTGCCCTCCGTGGTTTCCATTACCGCCACTTCGAGCGGCAGCCAGAATGGCTCGCTTTCGCAGTCTGCTGATGAGTCGGATAGTTCGGGCAGCGTCGGTTCGGGCGTGGTGCTCGATACCGAGGGCCATATCCTCACCAACAACCACGTGGTCGATGGCTATGACCAGTACGTGGTGACCATGGACGACGGCACCACCTACGAGGCCGAGTTCGTGGGCAACGACGCCTCGAGCGACCTGGCCGTCATCAAGCTCAAGGATGCCGATGCCTCCAAGCTCACGCCGATCGAGATCGGTGACTCCTCCAAGCTCAACGTGGGCGAGTGGGTCATGGCGATCGGTTCGCCGTTTGGCAACGAACAGTCTGTCTCCACCGGTATCGTCTCGGCGCTCTACCGCTCAACGGCCATGAGCTCTACCAGCGGTAACACCATCTATGCCAATATGATTCAGACCGATGCCGCCATCAACCCAGGCAACTCCGGCGGCGCGCTCGTCAACGACAATGGTGAGCTCGTGGGTATCAACTCGCTCATCGAGAGCTATTCGGGCTCCAGCTCGGGCGTTGGCTTTGCCATTCCCGTTAACTACGCCAAGAACATTGCCGACCAGATCATCGACGGCAAGACTCCGGTGCATCCGTACATGGGCGCCACGCTTTCGAGCGTCAATGCGCTCAACGCCCGCACCAACAAGCTGAGCACCGATAGCGGCGCGTATGTGGCGAGCGTCGTCGAGGACGGTCCCGCCGCCAAGGCCGGCATTCAGGAGGGCGACGTCATCACCAAGCTGGGCGACGATGAGATTACGAGCGCCGATGGCCTGATCATCGCACTGCGCAGCCACGAGGTGGGCGAGAAGGTCGAGATCACGCTCATGCGCGGCAAGGAAGAGAAGAAGGTCACCGTCGAGCTGGGCTCCGATGAAGAGCTGCAGAACCAGCAGCGGGACGACAGTTCGACCGACACCGGCAACGGCGGTATTACCGACGAGCAGCTGCGCCAGTACCTGGAGGAGCTGCTAGGCCAGCAGGGCCAGGGCCAGGGTCAAGGCTACGGCCAGGGCTACTAGCGAGCCGTTTCGCATATGCCGAAGCCAGAGGGGCTGTCCCGCCAAGTGTGGGACAGCCCCTCTTTTCTTATTGATCCGTTGGGGACGGAGGAAAACGGATCATTTAGAAACGGCAAGGGCATGGTTTGATCGTGCGATCCACCCCGGTCTGGCGGCTGCCGATTCGGTGCGGTTGGAAAGGGCGATTTGGCTCCATCGCGACCGGTGGTACTCTTGTATCCGTTTGAAATCGAGCGAAGGAGTGCCGCTATGGAGCAATCGAGCCTGTTTGG
>CAJMJM010000115.1 GCA_905213725.1 Collinsella aerofaciens | reverse complement strand
TACACGGCAATGGCGACAATGACCGCAAGCGCCAGCAAAGCAAACGCAACGCCAAGCCCCTCGCCCATGCAAAAGGCAGAACAGATATTGCGGACAAACAGGAAGTCGATCACACCGGGGATAACAGTCACATGCAAAGCGTCGCCCACGGCACGAACCGCAAGCTTGGTCAGCTGATCAAAAAGCAGCACAACCAGCACCACCCCACCAGCAACACCTAACCGCCAGCGCAAAGGCGGCGTCATATCCCCAGCACGACCCAAAGAAATCCCCTACCCTCAAGATCATCGAATTACGTTTAATACAAAGAACTATCTTATATTGCCATACGCAGAACGCACGACATATCCACCAACGCAAGCGAAATAACCAGCTAAAAACGAAAGCGACATTCCGAATAACGGAATGTCGCTTAATAGCTTTCGACTAAAAACGCAAGTCGAAAGAAAGCCTCTAGCTCCAGCAATGGAAACGCCGCGTTATCGTCACCAACAGCGAAAACGTCCCTAAGCGAGCAAGGTGACGTGAAAGAGGAGGGAAGCGTACTTTGGTACGCGACCGACGATTGAACGTCAGATTGCCGCTTAGGGGCGTTTGCAGCGTCGGTAGGTTACGGCGTTCTACGAACGCCGTAACCTACAAAGCATCGGCGCAGCGCTTGCAGATATGTGCATGGCCGTTGTACTCGCCGACGGTGGTGCGGTAGTTCCAGCAACGGTCGCAGCACTCACCCTCGGCTGCCTCGATGGCAACGGAGAGCTCCTCGCCCTGGGTCAGCTCAACATCGGAGACGATGTAGAACTCGGCCAGGTCGACGGCCTTATCACCGGTCAGCAGCGCGTACATCTCGGCGGGAACGACCGCCTTGACGCGAACCTGCTGGCTCTTGGTGAAGGTGCCGGCAGAACGGGCATCCTCAAGGGCCTTGGTCACGGCGCTACGGAGCTCGAGTGAGGCCTCGAGCACGCCCTCAAACTCATTGGCCTCGTCGACCGTGATGGGCGACTTGTACCAATCGAGCAGCGCGGCGTACTTCTGGTGATCGACGCAGCCGGCGGGCGCATATGCCATGGCCTCGTCGACGGTATAGGACAGGATCGGCTGCAGGTCGCGCATGAGCATCGAGAAGAGCTCGGCCAGCACGGTCTGGGCACTGCGGCGCTCGAGCGAGCCGGGCTTGTCGCAGTACAGACGATCCTTCAGGGCGTCGAGATACACGTTGGAAAGCTCGGTAACCACGAAGTCATAGAGCGCACGGTAGGCGCGCGGGAACTCATAGCTGGCGTAGGCGTCGTCGACCTCGGCCTGGACCTGGGTCAGACGGGCAACCATGAGCTTGTCGAGCGGCAGCAGGTCGGCAAAGGCGACGCCGTCGGTCTCGGGCTCAAACTGACCCTCGAGCTCGGAGAGCAAGAAGCGCAGCGTGTTGCGGAAACGACGATAGGCATCGGACGTACGAGCGAGAATCTCATGGTCGATGGAGACGTCGGAGCTGGTGTCGACGGAGGCAACCCAGAGACGGATGATGTCAGCGCCCATCTCGTCGCAGACCTTGTTGGGGTCGATGACGTTGCCGAGCGACTTGGACATCTTGCGGCCCTGGCCATCGAGCGTGAAGCCCTGCGAGACGACCGCCTTGTACGGAGCATGGCCGTTGGCACCCACCGAGGTGAGCAGCGAGCTCTGGAACCAACCGCGATGCTGGTCGGAGCCCTCGAGATACACGTCAGCCGGGTACTCAAGCTCGGGTCGATACTCGCAGACGGCCTTCCAGGACACGCCGGAGTCCCACCACACGTCGAGAATGTCCTTATCAGCCTTGAGGTGATGGCCGCCACACTTGGGGCAAACGCAAGCCTCGCCCAGGTAACTCTCGGGAGCGTCGGTGAACCAGGCGTCGGAGCCCTTCTCGTGGAAGAGCTTGATGACGGCGTCGAGCGTGGCGGCGTTCATGACCATCTCGCCGCAGTCGGCGCAAGTGTAGCGGGTGATAGGCACGCCCCAGGTGCGCTGACGGCTGATGCACCAGTCGGGACGCTGCTCGACCATGGCGCCGATGCGGTTGGCGGCGTGAGCCGGATACCACTTGACGTTCTCGCGGACCTCTTTGCCAGCCTGCTCGCGCAGACCGGTCTTGTCCATCGAGACGAACCACTGGTCGGTAGCACGGAAGAGCACCGGGTGCTTGCAGCGCCAGCAGTGAGGATAGCTGTGCGTGATCTTCTTCTCGAGGACCAGGGTGCCGCGCTCGCGCAGGAACTCGATGATGTGCGGGTTGGCCTCGTCGGTATCCATGCCGCTGAAGGGGCCGCCGGTGCCAAACTCCTCGCCGGTGTAGAACTTGCCGTCGTCATCGACCGGCATGCAAATGTCGGTGATGCCCTCCTTGAGGCAGGCGAAGTAGTCGTCGACGCCGTGACCGGGCGAGTTGTGGACGATACCGGTACCGTCATCGACACCGACGTAATCGGCCAACAGCGCAACGCCCTCGACACCGTCAAAGATCGGCTGCTTATAGTGAATGTGATGGAAGGTCTCGGCGGGAACCACATAGGGCTTGCCGTCGACCACAACCGGGGTGTACTCCCAGCCAAACTCCTCGCAGCACTTGGGAGCCAGGTCCTCGAGCATGACCTCGGCGCGGCCGTCGTGCTCAACGGCGACGTAGGCGGCACCGGGCTTGAGAGAAACTGCCTGGTCGGAGGGGATGGTCCACGGCGTGGTCGTCCAGATGATAAAGTCAACCGGGCCGTCGAAGTTCTCGAGGCCGGCGGGCTTGGAGGTCATCTCAAAGCGCACGAAGATGGACGGGCTCGTCTCGTCGGAGTACTCAATCTCGGCCTCAGCAAGTGCGGTATGGCAGTGCTTGCACCAGTGGACGGGCTTATGACCGCGATAGATCATGCCCTTGTCGAACATGGCCTTGAAGACCTCGATGTCGGCGGCATCGTGCTGGTGATAGAGCGTCAAATAGGGGTTGTCCCAGTCGCCAAGCACGCCCAGGCGACGGAAGCCGGCCTTCTGCAGCTCGATGTGCTCGACAGCGAACTTGTTGCAAAGCTCGCGGATCTTAGCCGTGGAGGTCTGGTTGAACTTCTCGGTGCCGAGCTTCTCCTCGACCTTGTGCTCGATCGGCTGACCATGGCAGTCCCAACCGGGGACATAGGGAACCTCATAACCCTGCATCATCCAGTAGCGGTTGATCATGTCCTTGGAGATCTTGTTCATGGCGTGGCCGATGTGGATCGGGCCGTTGGCGTACGGAGGACCGTCGTGCAGCACGAACTTCTTGTGACCCTCGTTCTTCTTCAGAACCTGCTCGTAGACCTTGTTGTCCTGCCAGTCCTTGAGTCGCTTGGGCTCGGACTTGGAAAGACCGGCACGCATGGGAAAACCGGTCTTGGGCAGATTCATCGTCTGCTTGTACTCGTTTGCCACGGTACCCCTTTCATGTCGTGGGCGCGCACGCCCTCTGGGCACCAAAAAAGCGCCCGTCCCTACAAGCTGGGACGAAGCGCCACAAAACGAACTGTACGCCCGCAAAAGCTCTTCGTTTAACCACCCAGCTTAGATGCCCTCGCCCGCGTATTCGCGCGCTCGCATCCGTTACTCGGCTGGCCTGTATCGACGACCATCTCGGCGATATCTACTAAGACGAGCCTGTGCGACGCGTCCGTTGGGACCGCAGCTCCGGGGTGATTTTCATCGGTCGCATGCACGGGTTCTCAGCGCTCCCCGCTCTCTGTAACATGCGGACGGCCGACTACTCGTCCCCATCAACGCTTATGCGAAGTATGCTAGCACGTTCCGCGCCGGCGAAAAACCCTCAACACTGGTTTTATACGTTCGAAATTTCTCGCGGCTGTGGACCTTCTCTAGGAGCAAAATACCTGAAAGCACTTTATCGAAAGAAAGAAGGTTGCCATGCGCACGATTGGAATGAGTGATTATACCGTTGGCGAGGATTGCTTTACCGAGCTGCCCGCCGCACTGGCCGAGTACGGAGCGACCAAGGTCGCCATCATTGGCGGCAAGCGAGCCCTGGCTGCGGCGCTGCCGGGAATCGAGGCGGCACTTGAAGGTACCGATGTCGAGGTCCTGGAGACGCGCGTCTATGGCACCAACAGTACGCGTGCCAATATCGCCAAGGTCGTGAACTCCCCTGCCTGCCAGGAAGCCGACGTGCTCATCGCATGTGGCGGCGGCAAGGCACTCGACACCGTGAAGACCGCGGCCATCGAGCTCAAGAAGATCGTCTTTACCGTACCGACGATTTGCTCCAACTGCTCGGCCGCGACCGCCATTGCCGTTGTCTACAATGACGATGGCTCGCTCGAGGGCTATTCGTACCCCAACCGACCGGCGCACATCTTCATCAACCCCAAGATCATCGCCGAGGCACCGGCAGAGTACTTCTGGGCCGGCGTGGGCGATGCCCTGTCTAAGCAGCCCGAGGTCGAGTACGCCACGAGCGCCGGTAATTTGGAGCACACCGCCGGTCTTGGCCTGGCACTCGCCCACACCTGCTCCGAGCCGCTGTTTACCTATGGCGTCCAGGGTCTTGAGGACGTGCGCCAGGACCTGTCGACCGAGGCCGTAAAGCAGATCGCGCTCGACATCGTGGTCAACACGGGCTATGTCTCGAACCTGACCAACCAAAACGATTACTACTACAACTCGAGCGTGGCGCACGCGTTCTACAATGCGACGTGCAGCATTGCGCGCGAGGGAACCTATCTGCACGGCGAGGTCGTGAGCCTGGGCGTGCTCGTGCTGTTTGCCTATACGGGCGATACCGAGAACCTTGAGCGCTACGCCGCCTTTAACAAGCAGATGGGGCTGCCCGTGACGCTGGAGCAGGTCGGCCTTACCGAGGCCGACATCCCGGCGCTGTGTGAGTATGCCCACGCCACCAACGAGTGGAAGCAGGGTAACCCGGAGCCCTTCACCGACGAGAAGTTTGCCGCCGCCATCAAGGCCGCCAACGCCTACGGCCATTCTATCCTGGCCTAACCGACCAAAACCGCCACAAAGGGGACAATACCTTTGTGGCGGTTTTTTATTGCCGTAACATGCTCGAGTCGAACTCGCTAGCCGGGATAACGCGGTAGCCGTGGCGCAGGAGCAGGTCAACGAAGACACCGTTACCTGTTGTGAGCGTGCCTCTGAAGGATCCGTCGTAGATATGGCCCACGCCGCACGACGGACTGCGATCCTGCAAAATGCACGCAACGATCTCGGACGGGCCGCCCGCTTGCTCGCACATATCGAGCGCACGTTGAGCGCCCAGACGAAATTCGCGATCGACCGAGATACCCTCGCAGGTACGAACTTCTCCGTTCACAATCTCTGACGGCTTGCGCGGCGTGGGCAGGCCGCCAAAGACCTCAGGGCA
>CAJMJM010000114.1 GCA_905213725.1 Collinsella aerofaciens | reverse complement strand
CACGGAATAAGACCTTGAAATGACTTGCAACTGACCGATGTTCTAACTAGCTACCAAGGGCGATAGGATACAGCCATGAGCAAGGAATAAGTCGTTCTCGCATATTCCGGTGGTCTTGATACATCCGTATGTGTCAAGTGGCTCCAGGACGAGAAGAATCTCGATGTCGTTTGCGTCTGCGGCAACGTGGGCCAGGAAGAGACCGGACTGGATGCCAAGAAGCAGAAGGCGCTCGACCTGGGCGTTCTCGATTGCCAGGTGCTCGACCTGCGCGACGAGTTCTCCGATGAGTTCCTGACCAAAGCCATCGCCGCAAACTCCATGTACGAGAATAAGTATCCGCTGCTCTCCGCCCTGTCTCGCCCGCTGCTTGCCAAGAAGCTTGTTGAGGTCGCCCACGAGTTTGGCGCGACCTACGTCGCCCACGGCTGCACTGGCAAAGGTAACGATCAGGTCCGTTTTGAGGCCGCCGTCAAGGCCCTCGACCCCGAGCTCAAGGTTATCGCCCCGGTTCGCGAGTGGGACCTGAAGTGCCGTCCCGACGAGGTCGCCTATGCCCACGCCCACAACGTGCCGGTTCCCGAGGGTGCCAACGACAACCCCTACTCCATCGACGACAACCTGTGGGGTCGCGCCATCGAGTGCGGTCACCTGGAGGACCCTTGGAATGAGCCGCTCGATGACGCTTGGGTTATGACCAAGAACCCCGAGGACACGCCTGACACCCCGACCTATACCGAGATCGAGTTTGAGGCCGGCAAGCCTGTCGCCGTCGACGGCAAGAAGATGAAGCTCTCCGAGATCGTCATCGCCCTCAACAAGATTTCGGGCGACAACGGCTTTGGCCGTCTTGACCTGGTCGAGGATCGTCTGGTGGGCCTCAAGAGCCGCGAGTGCTATGAGGTTCCCGGCGCCCTGACGCTCATCACCGCCCACAAGGCGCTCGAGGACATCTGCGTCGAGGGCGACCTGCTCAAGACCAAGATCAAGCTCGAGCAGGATTGGGCCACCGCCGTGTACAACGGCCAGTGGTACAGCCCGCTCAAGAACGCGCTCGACGCCTTTATGGCCGATACCCAGAAGTTCGTGACCGGCACTGTCCGTCTGAAGTTCTTTAAGGGCAACTGCCATGTCGTCGGCCGCAAGAGTCCCTTCAGCCTCTACGACTACGGCCTGGCTACCTACGACCGCGACACCACGTTTGACGAGAAGGCCAGCGCCGGCTTTATCGAGATCGATACGCTGTCGCTCAAGACGTGGGCAAAGGTCCAGGGCCCCAGCTCTGCTGCTGCCCAGGCCTAGCGCCTCCTTCCCTTGGTATCCGCGCGGCCCATCCGCGTGATACATAACGGGCGCACGGGGTCCCTACCTTTCGTTATGCTTGCTGACACTTCTTAACATCGGTGGCCCCTACGTTCCGCCCGCATATATGATGCCGCGTCTGCGGCTGAGTCCGAGCCCCGTCGGGGTTGTCCGGCGGGGCTCCTTCTATCAATTTGGCGGCTCTGTGCCTATATATATGAGGAGTATCCATTATGTTCAATGCTATCGCGCATGCTTTGCTTGCCCTCGCGCCCGAGTTCGATGCTGTAAGGGTCGAGGACGTTCCTATGAGCCTGAAGGCCTGGATCGATGGTTCGCAGGGCAACATCCGGAGGGAGACGTTGGGCGCCAAGTGCATGGTGCGTCACTTCTTTGCAAATTAGCCACATGGCCCCGCGCGCGGCAGGGAGTGTGTAAAACTAGCGGTTGATAAATCGCTTTAGCGACAGGGCACATTGCTTTGGACGCTTGTTTTGGTATTTGGAGAAAGGAGACGGTTCCATGGCTCTTTGGGGCGGTCGTTTTGAGGCGGGCGTGGCCGAGGTCACGCAGGAGTTTGGCGCGTCGCTGCCGGTCGACAAACATCTCTATAAGCAGGATATCGCCGGCTCTAAGGCGCATGCCAAGATGTTGGCCGCCCAGGGCATCATCAGTGCCGAGGACGAGCAGGCGATTGCCAAGGGCCTGACCGGAATCGAACAGGATATCGATGCCGGCAACTTTACCTTCGACATCAACGATGAGGACATTCATATGTCCATCGAGAGCGAGCTGACGCGTCGCATCGGCGAGGCTGGCAAGCGCTTGCATACTGGGCGTTCGCGCAACGACCAGGTGGCGACCGATACGCGCCTGGGCGTCAAGGCGCTGGCCAAGGAGCTCATGGAGGCCAATCTTGAGCTGCGCCATGTGCTGGTGGATGCGGCCAAGAAGTACGACAAGGTGATTCTGCCGGGCTACACGCACATGCAACATGCTCAGCCCGTGCTGCTGTCGCATCACCTGCTGGCGTATTCCTGGATGTTCGCGCGCGACTTTACGCGTTTGAAGGCCGCCTTTGATGCTGCCGACAACTGCCCGCTGGGTGCCGCTGCGCTTGCCGGTACGAGCTATCCGCTCGATCGCCAGATGACGGCTGCCGAACTTGGCTTTGCGGGCGTGATCCCCAACTCGCTCGATGCCGTTTCCGACCGTGATTTTCTGCTCGATCTGCATTACGCCGGATCCGTCATGGCGATGCACCTGTCGCGTCTTTCCGAGGAGATCGCACTGTGGTCGAGCTCCGAATTTGGCTTTATCACGCTTTCCGACTCGTACTCCACTGGCTCGTCCATCATGCCGCAGAAGAAGAACCCCGACTTTGCCGAGCTTATCCGCGGCAAGAGCGGTCGCGTGTACGGCAACCTGGTGCAGCTGCTGGTAACCATGAAGGGCCTGCCGCTTGCTTATAACAAGGACTTGCAGGAGGACAAGGAGGGCGCGCTCGATACCGCCCATACGCTCATGCAGTGCCTGTCCGTTATGGCTGGAATGATTTCGACTTGGACCGTCAACGAGGATGCCATGGCGCGCGAGTGCGGCGTGGGGCACCTTGCCGCCACCGATGTTGCCGATTACCTGGCCAAGCGTGGCCTGCCGTTCCGCGAGGCACATGCCGTGGTGGGCCATCTGGTCCTGATGTGCGAGACGCGCGGCTGCAATCTTGAGGACCTGCCGTTTGAGGTGTTCCAGGAGGCAAGCCCGCTCTTTGAGCGCGACATTACCGAGGCGCTCGATATCCCGTCGATTGTCGCCGCGCGCACGACCGAGGGCGGCACCGCTCCTGCTGCCGTTGCCGTGCAGTTGCAGCGTGCCGAGGCACAGCTCGTGGCTGACGAGGGCGTGTTTGGATCGCTGACCAAGGTCGTCGAGATGGGTCACGGGGCAAAGTAGAGGTTTGGCTGAAGCCGTTTTGGCCATGTATTGATAAATCGTTTTCGCTTTACGGGCGCCTGCTGATGTGGGAGCCCGTATTTTGTTGCTATGGGGGAGGGGCTTGTCGAGAACTTCTGTAGGACCTTTGGGCAGGTTGTGAAGGGGATACGTTCGCGGGCGGCAACCGACCGCCTGCTCTGTTCGGCGCGGTTGATGGGCGGTCGGATGGTACTCTAATCGGGCTTCGAAACAGAAGTGACACATATGGAGCGCTTTAATAAATTGCAACGTTTCAATAAACAGCTTTTTGTTTAACTGCAGCTAAAACTCTGTTACGATGCAGTCCAGGCGGGTGCCGGAATGGGACTTGGGCACGCGCGAACCTACTTGAAAGGCTACTTTTATGGCTATCGAGAAGACCTTCATCATGATTAAGCCCGACGCCGTGCGCGACCGCAAGATCGGCGAGATCGTTGCTCGCATTGAGCGCAGCGGCCTTGTCATCGAGCGCATGGAGATGACCACGCTCGAGCGCGCTACCGTCGAGGAGCACTACGCCCATCTGGCCGACAAGCCCTTCTTTGGCGGTCTCTGCGACTTTATGACGAGCGGTCCGGTCGTCAAGATGGTCGTTTCCGGTCTCTCCGCTGTTGCTAAGATGCGCACCCTCATGGGCGCTACCAACCCGCTTGAGGCTGCTCCTGGTACCATCCGCGGCGACTTTGCCGTCGATGTCAACGCCAACGTGATCCACGGCTCCGACTGCCTGGAGAACGCCGAGATTGAGATCAAGCGCTTCTTTGGCTAAACCAGCTTTGACTCCTTAAAGCTGTTAGCGTGTGGCTTGGGCGCCGCGGAACTCCATCCGCGGCGCCCTTTTATTCCAAAATCTATGCAGGGGCCCGCTCGGACATGTGTTCCGAGCGGGCCCCTGCTGTTAGCTTGTGGCACTGAATAGTTTAGGCTTCGTCGACGATCTTAAGGGCGCGCGTGTGATCGATCTCGTTGAGGAGGTTAACGCGACGCTCGTGACGACCGCCCTCAAACTCGGCGTCGAGCCACTCGTCGACGATCATCTTGGCGAGCTCGGAGCCCACGACGCGGGCGCCAAAAGCGAGCACGTTGGTATTGTTGTGCATGCGGGAGAGCTTGGCGCTGAAGGGCTCGGAGCACACGACGGCGCGTACGCCCTCGACCTTGTTGGCAGCCAGGCTGATACCGACGCCGGTGCCACAGATCAGGATGCCTAGATCGACGTCGCCGTTGGCAACGGCCTTACCCACCTTGTAGCCGGCGATGGGGTAGTCAAAGCTCTCGGAGGTGTCGGTGCCAAAGTTCACGACCTCGCAGCCGCGCTCCTTCAGGTGCTCGGAGATGATGTTCTTGAGCTCGACGGCGGCGTGGTCGTTACCGATACCGATCTTCATGGATAGTTCCTCTCTGGTCTGTGCGGCGAGATTGCTAAAGGTTTTACCGCGTTCGACTGCATGATAGCGCGACTTTTGTGTAAACGCTTGGGCGTTTTTTGGTCAAACGCTTTAGCATGCAACAAGACCGGTTTCTCATGAATGAATGCCGTCAGTTTGCGCCTGAATGCCGTCTACCGGAACCTGGGTTGCGGTTTTTGATGCATTGTTATCAAATAAAAGAGCTAATTATTATTGAGAGCCCAGCCCGTTATACAAGTAGGAGATACCTATGCCTGCCGATTCCCTTCGTGATGCCGCGTTTTGCGATGTTTTGAACCGCGAACTTGTTTGTGCACTCGGCTGCACCGAGCCCATTGCCGTTGCTTATGCAGCGGCGCTGGCGAGCCAGACGCTCGGTTGCGAACCCGATCATATGGATGTTGCCTGCTCGGGCAACATCATCAAGAACGTCAAGAGCGTGACCGTGCCCAACTCGGGCGGTATGCACGGTATTGAGGCCGCGGCCGTGCTGGGTGCCGTGGGCGGCGACGCCAAGAGCGCGCTCGAGGTGCTCGAGAGCGTCGATGACGCGGACCGCGCCCGCGTGGCCGAGCTGCTTGCCGATGCGGACTACTGCGATGTGTCGCTTGTCGAGGGTGTGCCCAACCTCTACATCAAGGTGACTGCGACGGCCGGGGGCCATACCGCGGTCGTCGAGATTACCGATCACCACACTAATGTCACGTGCCATACGCTCGACGGTATTCCGGTATGCGGTAAGTCGGCGGGGGAGTGCGCCGCCTGCGCCGAGCGCGTGGTGGCCGAGCGTGCGGCAGATAACGCCGACACGCCCATGTCGATCGAGACCATCATCGACTTTATCGAGGACGGTGACATTGAGGAC
>CAJMJM010000113.1 GCA_905213725.1 Collinsella aerofaciens | reverse complement strand
CGCATCTGGAGGACCAGACGCGCGAGCGGGCGGACGGCTCGCAGGCACACGTGATGCGGTGGTGGGTCTGGGCCTTTGATCGCACGCTCGAGGGCGAGCGCCGTAGGTAAGGACGTACGGCATTCGGGTACAATGACAGGAATCTTGTCAGCTACTGCGCTGTCGCGGCGCTTTTGAAAGGACGAAATTATGAACGATATTCAGGGCTATCAGAACGGCCCCATCGAAACCGGCGCAAGCCGTGCCAAGGAGATGTCGCCGCGTGCGTATAATCTTGCCATGTCTGCCCTCATCTTCTTGGGCTTTTGTGCCTTGGGCGGCGGTGCTTACTTTACGAGCACCATGTCGTTTGCGCGCATGATGATGAGCGGGGCTGCCCTACCGCTGGTTTTTGGCTCGTTTATTTTGACCATCGTCGGCATGGTCATGATGTCGGCCGCCGCCAGCAAGCAGTCCGTGGGCCTGTCCCTTGTGGGCTACGTAATCTTTGCGAGCACCTTTGGCCTGACCGCGTCGTTTGGGCTTGCCTACTACGTCCTGGCCCACATCATCACTTGCTTTATCGCCACGGCCGCCATCTCCTTTGTCTTTGGCGCCTTGGGCGTGACGTTCCCCAAGTTTTTCCAGCGCGTATATGGCATCGGTTTTGGCATTCTGCTCGCTACTATTCTGGTTGAGATCGTGCTGATGTTCATGGGCGTCTCACAGACCATCACCGATCTGATCGTGATCGTGGTGTTCGCCGGCTTTATTGGCTACGACACCTATGTTGCCACGACGGTGCCGCCTACGCTGCCCAACGCCGTGCTCATGGCGTCCAATCTGTTCGTGGATATTATCAACGTGTTCCTGCGCATTCTGAACATCCTCGGCCGTCGCGACTAGTGGCGAATTGCGGCGGTGCTTGCCGTACGTGCAAATCGATGCGAAAGGCGGTCCTTCGGGGCCGTCTTTTTTGTACGCGGCGGGGTATCATGGATGGGAAAAGCCGATAGCGGCAGAGACCGAGAAAGGTGACCACTTATGGCAGACGTCGACAACAGGAACCGTAACCGCAGGTCCAACCGAGCGGGTCAGCCCAATCCCAAGCGCGAGGCCCGTGCCAAGGCCGTCGAGCGTCACGTGGCAACTGTGTCCGAAGCGTGCGCCAAGGATATCGAGCGTTCGCTTGCCGGCGTGTGCGAGTTCGATGGTATGCCTGCCGGTTTTGTCGCGGCGATGAAGGCCAAGGTTCAGAGTGCTGTGGCCGCCGAAGAACAGGTTGCCGAGGACGTCGAGGGCGCGGAGGCTGCCGAGACCGAGACGGCGCCCGAGACCGCGGCAGCGCCTGAGCCTGCCGAGGAAATCGCCGAAGCTGAGTCCGCGCCTGCTGAGGAGCCCGCTCCGGTTCTGCCTGAGGTCACCGTGCTCGATGCCTCCGCCACGCAGGCCATCCTGGACAACGGTCGTGGCTATGCGCAGTTCTGCGACATGGCCGTGCTCGCCTTTGCCTCGTTCACCAACCCGGGCGGTGGCTACATCCAGGGCTATCTGGGCCAGGAGGCCACGCTGTGCGCCGATTCGTATCTGTACAACGTTCTCGATAAGCAGCGCAAATGGTACGGCGAGAACCGTCGCCGCAACATCAACTGCGAGCTTTACCGCAACCGTGCGCTGGTGGTGCCTGCGGTGCGCTTCGACCGCAACCACGTGCATGCATACGCCGACGTGATCGTGGCCGCCGCGCCCAACGTTAAGCGCGCCCGCCAGGAGTATCGCGTGAGCGACGATGCTCTGCTGGACGCCCTGCGCGACCGCATTCGCTTTGTGCTTGCCATCTGCGACGAGCTAGGTCGCGAGAAGCTCGTGCTGGGCGCTTGGGGCTGCGACAACAACGGCTTTGACGCAGAGGCCGTGGCCGAGCTCTTCCGCAAGGAGCTCGCGTCGGGCGACTTTAAGGTCAAGCAAGTCTTCTTTGCCGTGCCTTCTACGCGCTGGGATGAGGATTTTGCCAAGTTCGAGCACGTGCTGGCAAACTTCCCCGAGCGCAACGAGGAGTCCTATGCCCAGGTTGCCGCTCGCGCTGCGGCAGCTCGCGCCGCCGAGCAGACCCAGGCTGCTACCGAGGATGATGAGGACGAGGACGATTGGCGCAAGTACCTGTAATCGGTACGTGCTGACAGATAGGTCGAGCCGGCGGGAGAGGCTGCTTCCGTCGGCTTTTTACTGAGCGAGGGGCTTACGATGAAAAACGTTCTATGCTTTGGCGACAGCAACACCTATGGTTACGATCCGGCGGGCATGCGCGACGGCACCGCGGTGCGCTATGCGCAGGATGCGCGCTGGTGCGGCGTGGCCCAACGTGACTTAGGCGAGGGCTGGCATGTAATTGAAGAAGGCCTCAACGGCCGCACGACGGTACGCGACGACATGTGCCATCTGGACACCAATCTTAACGGCATCCGCGCACTTCCGATGCTGCTCGAGGCCCATAAGCCGCTGGACGCCATTGTGATCATGCTGGGCACCAACGACTGTAAGACGGTCTTTAACGTGACAGCTTCCGATATCGCCCGTGGCGCCATGGCGCTGATTCGCGCCGTCCGCGCGTTTCCGTGGACCGACGCTGCGCCTTGTCCGCGCATTCTGCTGATGGCGCCTATCAAGATTAAGCCGCAGATCGCCGACGTATATATGACCGATTTTGACGAGCATTCCGTAGAAGCCTCGGAACATTTTGGTGAGTACTACGCGCATGTGGCTGAGCAGTTTGGCTGCGACTTTTTGAATGCAGCGGAGTTTGCCGAGCCGGGCGATATCGACTATCTGCATATGATGCCCGAAAGCCACGAGAGCTTGGGACATGCCGTGGCAGCCAAGCTCCAAGAGATGCTCGGTGAGTAGCGCGACCCCAAGCCACCACAAAGGGGGCGGGCGCCTTTGCGGTGGCTTGGACTGCGAATCTTAATACTGCCACATGTGGTTGACGGGGCCGGAACCTTTGCCCATGTTCAGGCCGGCGGCCAGAGCGCCTGTCAGGTATGCCTTGCCTGCGTTGACGGCGTCGGCAAGATCCATGCCCTGGGCCAGCGCGCAGGCGATGGCGGACGAGAGCGTGCAACCGGTGCCATGCGTGTTGCCGGTCTCGATGCGCTTGTGGCGGAACCACGTGGTGAGCGGATCGCCCAGGTGGTTGCCCTCGTCATCGAGCGGCGCGGGCTCTGCTAGCACATCGTTGGCCTCGTTGACAAAATGCCCGCCCTTAACGAGAGACGCGCAGCCAAAGCGGCGGGTGAGAAGCATGGCGGCATTTTGCTGAGTGCGCTCGGAATCGACCTCATAATCGAGCAACGCCATGGCCTCGGGAATATTGGGCGTGATAACCGTCGCTAGCGGGAACAGGCGGCGGGTGAGCGCCTCGGCGACATCTTCGCCAATCAGCAGTGCGCCCGCGGTGGCAACCATGACGCGGACGACAACCACGTTTGTCGCGTTCCAGGCGCTCAGGCGGTCGGCGATAACATCGATAATCTCGACAGAAGAAACCATGCCGATCTTGACGGCGCTGGGGCGGATATCGTCAAAAACGGCGTCAATTTGCGCGGCTACGATATCTGGTGAGATATCCTGCACGGCGGTGACGCCCAGTGTGTTTTGCGCTGTGATGGCGGTGATGGCCGTCTCGGCATACAGGCGGTGCGCCGTGATGGTCTTGATGTCGGCCTGAATGCCGGCGCCACCGCTGGAATCGGATCCCGCGATGGACAGGACGGTAGGTACCTTACTACGATCCATGCTCGCTCCCTTGTTCGGTCGGAATCAAATGGGTCTTTAAGCCAGCATTATAAAGATGCCCGGGCCGACTCTATGTCGAACCCGGGCGGGCGATGCAATCTTTACGCAAATGCAAGCAAATGTTCACACGTCAACAATTGACAGGCACCAGCTCGCCGCCAGAGGCGGCCGCGGCGACAGGGTTAGTCCTCCATGCCGAGGTCGATCGTGGTGCCCTCGAAGATCTTGTTGACGGTGCGGACGGCGCACATCTTGCCCCACATGGTGCAAGTGCCCTCGGTGGCGGCGGGGGACTCCTCGTAGCGCTTCTTGCCCGTAACAGGGTCGCGCGCGCACTCCCACCTGGCGACCCTGTCAAGCTTGCGTCGTGCCTGGCCCATCTTGTCGTCCATGTCGCGGGCGTGCGGCACCTTTTTGGCGATGTCGGCGGCGTGTGCGGCGATCTTGGTGGCCATGAGGCCGTCGAGCACATCCTGGGCGTTAGGCAGGCATAGGTGCTCGGCCGGCGTCACGTAGCACAGGAAGTCGGCGCCGGAACTGGCGGAGATAGCGCCGCCGATGGCAGCGGTGATGTGGTCGTAGCCCACGCCGATATCGGTCACCAGCGGCCCGAGCACATAGAACGGGGCATTGTGGCACAGGCGCTTCTGCAGTTTCATGTTGGCGGCGATCTCGTCGAGCGCCATGTGACCCGGGCCCTCGACCATGACCTGGACGCCGGCGGCCCAAGCGCGCTTGCACAGCTTGCCCAGCTCGATCATCTCAGCGGTCTCGGTGGCGTCGTTGGAGTCGTAGAGGCAGCCCGGGCGGCAGGAGTCGCCGAGCGAAATCGTCACGTCGTACTCGTGGCAAATCTCGAGCAACTCGTCGTAGAACTCATAGAATGGGTTCTCGTTACCGGTGACCTCCATCCAGCCAAACAGCAGTGAGCCGCCACGGCTCACGATGTTCATCAGGCGGCCGGTCTCCTTAAAGGTCTTGGTGACCGACTTGTTTATGCCGCAGTGGATGGTCATAAAGTCCACGCCGTCCTCGGCATGCGCGCGCACGACTTCGAACAGGTCGTCCTTGGTGAGCTTGACCAGCGGCTTTTCCATGTAGCCGATGGCGTCGTACATGGGGACGGTGCCTACCATGAGCGGTGTCTCGTCGATGAGCTGCTGGCGGAACTGGCGCGTCTTGCCCGAGTTGGAGAGGTCCATGATGGCGTCGGCGCCAAAGTCCTCGGCGATCTTGACCTTCTTCCATTCCTCGGCGGCATCGGCCTTGTCGCCCGAGATGCCCAGGTTGACGTTGACCTTGGTGGAAAGGCCCTCGCCGACGCCAAAGGCGCGCATGCCCTTTTTGATGTGCACGATGTTGGCGGGAATGGCGATGCGGCCGTCGGCCACGCGCTCGCGGATGTACTCGGGGTCGCGATGCTCGCGCTCGGCGACCTCCTTCATCTGCGGTGTGATCTGCCCGGCGCGGGCGAAGTCGATTTGCGTGACGAGCTTGGGCTCGGTCTGTGTGCTCATTGGCACGGCTCCCTTCGTTGGCATTACCCATATCAGGTTTGCGGGTCAGGGCGGGCGCGCCCAATCTCAGCCTGCCGTCTTGTCCTGCAAGCTCCCCGTTTATGTAATGGGCTCAAGTATAGCTCGAATGGGTACGATTGGCCTAACGAGCGTGCCTGTGGGGAGGCGTACATGGAAGACAAGCATCTATATCGAGAGACGCAATGGGATGTATCGGCCGAGGAAAGCCGTGCGCACCATGGGTTGGTTGCGATTGGTTTTGCGGTGCTTGCCGTGCTGGTGATTGCCTTTTGTATTTGGACGTTCGGCGGTCCTCGCGGCGCTACCTGGGGGTTTGAAGCCGACGAGGGCCTGCCGATT
>CAJMJM010000112.1 GCA_905213725.1 Collinsella aerofaciens | reverse complement strand
GCACCTATGAGCGCGCGTTCGGCCGAAGCGCGCGTCTTAACGGCATCTTTGTGCTGCTTAAGGGCTCGTCGGCCGACCAGATTGCGTTTAGCAAGAATCTTAAGAGTGACGGTTGGCTCACCATCTCGAGCACGGCCGAACATTGGCAGAACTACGAGGCGAACTTCACTATCATCAATTCCGTCGTGGTGCTCGTGACCTTTATGGCGGCGTGCCTGTCGTTTGTGGTGGTGTTTACGTTGTCCAACACGAATATCTCCGAGCGCGAGCGCGAGCTGGCGACCATCAAGGTGCTGGGCTTCCGCCGTGGCGAGGTACACCATTACGTCAACAAGGAGACGTTGATCCTCACGGCGATTGGCACCGCACTGGGCGTGCCGCTGGGTGGCCTGCTTGCCGAGAGCTTTACGTACATCCTGCAGATGCCGTCGCTGTACTTTGACGTCGAAGTCGAGCCGCTGAGCTACGTGCTTGCCGTGGTGCTTTCCTTCGGCTTTACGTTTATCGTCAACCTCGCCACCAACCGTACCCTCAATAAGATCGACATGGTCGGCGCCCTCAAGAGCGCCGAGTAACCTGCCAAAAAGGGACAGGTTTATTTTGGCAGGTTTTATCGGGGCAAACGCCGGACAACCATTAGGTGGTCCGGCGTTTGCCCCGTTTTGCTGGGGATGTTTGTCGTTCGGTGCTCTTACTGGCCAATCCAGTGTTGCGCATAGCTCTTAATGTCCTCGGTATAACCGGCAAGGTCGTCGAGGGCGATCACGCTGTCGATAAGCAAATTGGCTATCTCGCGGTGCATTGTGCTGCGGCGAATGTCGTTTGCAATTACACCTGAGGACAGCTTGTCTCTATTGAGGCGCTCTTCTAGTGCCCAAAATCTACTGGACGCTTCACTGTCGCCGTTCAGCATCTCAACGTACTGGCCGATGAGCTTTTCCATATAACGTTCTTGCCATTGAGGAAGCATTTTCTTAAACAGCTTCCAGTCGCTTTCGGCTACGTCCCGCATATGTCCTCCGCTCGTCAAACGGGCTTTCCATTTGCCTTTCATTCTATTTGGTTTTCGCTCGCAAGCGTGGATGAGAGGCTCTCTTTAGCCTTCGAGATTGGGCTTGAATGGGCCGTATGCCACAAAATGGGCCTATCTACTACGTTTAATTGGATACCCTCAACCATGCCGGGAAAACGAAAAATAAAACCGCAGGTAGAAGGCCTGTCGCTTTTCGAAAAATGCGGTCATGGTTGGCCCCATCGAGTTAAACGTAGTAGATGGCTCCTTTTCGTGGCGGACCATCAAACGAACGCCGACGCTTGTGCTGTAGCCGCTCCGATCATTCGTAAGTTGCGGTGGAATAGTTCTTAGATTCAGCCATTTGCGGGCTAAGCAGGAACTATTTCACCGCAACTTAATTTCAGACCAGGCACCCGCAGCAAGAAGACGAATAGCCACGGCCTCCTTAGTTACCGCAGGAGGCCCCAGGGCTTACCTCCCAAATCTTTCCGCAGGACGGAAGGACCCCGCGGCGCGAAGCGCACGGCGGGGTCCTGACATGTCCGAGGACGATTTGGGAGGTAAGCCCTGGGGCATCCGATGAGAGCAGTTCCAGCCGAGGCTATTCGTCGCCGAAGCTGATGCCCAACGCCTTGGCCTCGCGCACCAGGTCGCTCTGGGGGTCGACATACTTGAGCTTGCCGGCGACCTCCTCGAGCGGCATGTGGCACATCTTGCCGTCACGCAGAGCAATCATGTAGCCAAACTCGCCGCGTAGGCAGCCGAGTGCCGCCTCGACGCCGCACTGGGTCGCAAAGATGCGGTCCTGGGCATCGGGCTGACCGCCGCGCTGCGTGTGGCCGGGGATGGCGACGCGGGTCTCGCGACCGGTCTTGGCCTCGATCTCCTTGGCGATGTCGTACACGATTGACGGGCTCGTGCGCTCGGCGAGCTTCTTCTTGTACTCCTTCTTGGACAGCGCCGCGTCCTCCTTGGAGATGGCGCCCTCGGCGACGGCCACGATGGTAAAGCGGCTACCGGTTTCCATGCGATGCTCAATGGTCTTGATGACGTTATCCATGTCGTAGGGAATCTCGGGAATCAAGATGACATCCGCGCCGCCCGCGACGCCGGCATACAGCGGGATCCAGCCAACCTTGTGGCCCATGATCTCGATAACGAACACGCGGCCGTGGCTCGAAGCGGTGGTGTGGATGTCGTCGATGCACTTGGTGGCGACGTCGATGGCGCTCGTAAAGCCAAACGTCAGCTCGGTGCCCCATGTGTCGTTATCGATGGTCTTGGGCAGGGCGATAACGTTGAGGCCCTCTTCGCGCAGGCGGTTGGCGGTCTTGGTGGATCCGTTGCCACCCAGCATAAACAGGCAGTCGAGCTGCAGCTTATGATAGGTGTGGACCATCGCCGGCACCTTCTCGACACCATCGGCCTCGGGGGTATCCAGACGCTTGAACGGCGTGCGGCTCGTGCCCAGGATGGTGCCGCCGCGGGTGAGGATACCGCTAAAATCGGCGGGCGTCATGACGCGGAACCTGCTGTAGATAAGGCCCTGGTAGCCGTCCTCAAAACCGTAGATCTCGATAGGCTCTTCGCTATTGGTCATAAGCGTTTTGACGATGCCGCGCATGGTGGCGTTGAGCGCCTGGCAGTCGCCGCCACTAGTAAGAAGACCGATCCTAAGCATGATGAATCCTTCCGGGCAAGTTATAACATGCGCATAAGTTTACCCCCGCACACTGTTGATACGGGGGTAAACGTGTTAGCTCAAGCGTATGGAAATGTAAGCAACGTCAGGGAACGTAAGGTCGACGGGCCTGGCTCCTTACAGTGCGAAGGCATCGACGTTGCCCCAGTGGCGGCGCAGCGTAATAGCGGCGGCGGGTTCGGTATTGTCAAAGACGACCGACCATTGCGTATTGCTGGTGATGTCTTCCGGATTGGGCTCTTGGGCTGCGGCGCGAAGGGCCTTCCAAGCGACTGCCTCGTCCTGGGCACCGACATGGGCGTCAAGGACATCGGCGATTGCGACGGCGCGCTCTTTACCATGGCCCAGCTCGCCATTCTTTTGGTTGGGCAGCACTTCGTCGCCATAGCAGGCGTAGAAGTTCGTAACCTGGCGTACAGGAGCCGCTTTGAAAGCGCGGTCCGGATCGCGCGGATCCCACTCTACTACGCGCGCGTCACCGGCGGCGTCGTTGATAAAGAAGTGGTAATCGCGTCCTGCCATGGCGTGCATGTCGTAGGCGGAAAGCAGGTCGACAGCTTCTTGCGTGGTGGCGGCACGGTCGAGCACCAGACGGATGGCGAGCGAGGTATTGATGACGGGGCGTTGCGTGTCCTGGTCACAGGGCTTGGAATCCAGAGTGAGTACGGCAATGGACACGCCGCATTCGTTAACACCGTCGAGCTGGCCAAACGGGCCCATGAGTGCGGCGGCCCGTCCGGCGACGGAGTCAAGCGGAGTGTTATCGCCCAGGTTGTTAAGGGCGGCAAACCCGATGGAGGCATAGCCGCCGCGTGGGTGATTGCGCACCAGCAGCGCTGAGGTGTCGTCCTTAAAGTCGTAATTGCGACCGGTGCGCACGCGGCCTTCGGCATCTACGGCGACAAAAGCGCTGCAGGCAAACTGGGGCGCCTGGACATGTACCGGCACACCGGGCAGCACCTGCGCCACCACGGCATCGATGTAGGCCTGGTCGTCGCGCACGCCAGCGGCGATGATGCGATCAAGATCGTAGTCGTAGGCGATGTCGATTGCGTACAGGTCATAGCCATCCGCGTAGCCGGTCAAGCGTTTGAGCGACGCGGCGGACTTGATTTGCTTGTGATAAACGATACCGGTGGCAGCGGCAAGGCCGACGGCGACTCCCGCGACACCGCAGGCGATGGCAATGTTACGTGGCTTCATGGCGGCTCCTCTCGTCCTGTTAGCGTAATTGTCGCAAAAGGTGCACGGGCATGATGGCTCAACTTGGTGAGCGGTGCGGGATTAAACACGGAATGAAGAGTGCAGCGCTGGCGCGGCGGGGTATGCTGGAAGGGACCATCAACCCAGCGAAAGGGGAGAGCATGACGGATCAGGAAACGCCCGAGCGCGCGCATGTGACGGCCGATGATATCGAGGCCGCCAACGACCTTATCGACTTTATCGAGGCATGCCCCAGCATGTTCCATACGGCGGCGACCATTATGGCCGAGCTCGACGAGGCGGGCTTTACCTACCTGTCCGAGAACGCGGCGTGGGACATCGAGCCGGGCGGGCGTTATTACACGCAGCGCAACACCTCGAGCGTTATCGCCTTTAAGGTGGGCGAGGACCTGGCTGCTACGTGGGGCGAGGACGGCGTTGCCGGCGACTACCATTTTCAGCTGACGGCGTCGCACAGCGACTCGCCGACGTTTAAGGTTAAGGCCGTGCCCGAGCTCGACGGCGCGGGCGAGACGCTGCGCCTGAACACCGAGGCCTACGGCGGCATGATCGACTACACCTGGTTCGACCGTCCGCTGGCACTCGCGGGCCGCGTGCTGGTACGCGAGGGCGACCGTATTGAGAGCCGCCTGCTTGCCACCGAGCGCGAGGTCGCTATTATCCCGAGCCTTGCCATCCACATGAACCGCGGCGTTAACGAGGGCTTTGCTCCCAACCGAGCCGTCGACCTGTGCCCGCTCATCAGCGCCGGCGAACTCAAGCAGGGAGATTTTGATGCCCTGATTGCCGAAGAGCTGGACGTTGAGCCCGAGCAAATTCTGGGCCGCGATTTGTTCCTGGTCAACCGCCAGGATGCGCGCATTTGGGGCTGGGCCGACGAGTTTATCTCGACGCCCAAGCTTGACGACCTGGCCTGCGCCTACACCTCGCTGCAGGCATTTTTGGGTGCCGAGAACGCGCACGATGTTTCGGTCTTCTGCTGCTTCGATAACGAGGAGGTTGGCTCCGAGACCAAGCAAGGCGCCATGTCGACGCTCTTGGCCGATGCACTGCGCCGCATTAACGGATCGTTGGGCTTTGACGACGAGTCGTACCATCGCGCCCTTGCCGCATCGATGCTCGCGAGCTGCGACAACGCGCATGCCGTGCACCCCAACCACGCCGAGAAGTGCGATGTTCGCAACCAGGTCGTACTCAACGGCGGTATTGTCATCAAGGAAGCCGCCAACCAGCACTACTGCACCGATGCCTTTAGCCGCGCGGTGTTCCAAGCCATCTGCGATGACGCCGACGTGCCCACGCAGGCCTTCGCCAACAAGAGCGATATGGCGGGCGGTTCGACCCTGGGCAACCTGTCGAACATGCAGGCGAGCATGCATGCCGTTGACGTGGGCCTGCCGCAGCTTGCCATGCACTCGAGCTACGAGACCGGCGGTGTGCGCGACGTGATGTACGCCATCCGCGCTCTCACCGCCTTCTACGAGCGCAACCTAACCATCAACGGCGCCGAAAGCGTGGAGCTCTAAAACCTGCCAAAAGGGGACAGGTTTATTTTGGCAGGTTTTATCTGGGTAAATGCCGCAACGCCAGCGGCAAGACGGAACTGCTAGGGCCTGCAGATAAAGCCGGCGCCAGCGGAACGCTGCAGGTAGAGCAAAAGTCAGCGAGAGCCCGCCAGAGCGAGCAAGGTGACGTGAAAGAGGAGGGCCTAGGCCTTTTGGCCATGCACGACGATTGAACGTCAGATTGCCGCTCTGGCGGGCTCGCAGCGTCGAGGGG
>CAJMJM010000111.1 GCA_905213725.1 Collinsella aerofaciens | reverse complement strand
TCTTGGGTTACTACCTTGTGTTTGTTCGGTTCCGGTGGGGCCCCTGCCTCCAGCCTCTTCCTCTTTTTTTTCCCGGGCCCCACACGGCTCCCGTCAACAATCTGTCACTGAAGAGCCAGCACTACAACGCGAAGCTGCTCAAGGGCGTTCCCGACGGCCAGAACCCGCTGGGGCCCGTGAACCGGATGCGCTACTTCATGCAGTGCTTCCTGAGGGCTCATCCCGGCTCCAACCGGGACGACATGCGGGGCTGTGGCTATGAGTCCGCCCGAGGACAAGCTTGAGAAGGTCGCGATGGTGCTCGATCGGGCAATGCGATACCCGAAAACGCTCAGGTTCAGGCAGTTCTATGCAAGAAAGCCCAGTTCAGATGAGTTCGACGAGCAATATTTATCAACACAGTGCAAGGGGGGATTATATTTGTATTTCATCCGTGTTGAGCTTCACACGGTGCGCGACTCATCGCAAACTGGCGGGCGCAGCGGAAAGAAAACCGACTGCAGACGAACGATCGATATCGGGAGCAAATAGCCACCGGATGCTTTTCGGTCTCCTACGCGTCGACCTCCGCGATTTCTTCTGCGTCTCGCCAAGTTGAAAGGAGCGATGTCGAAAACTCCTTTTCGGTTAGCGTCAAGACATCCTTCACGCAAAAACCTTTCAATTTGTCAGGAAGCCCAAAACGCGCTTTTTTCCTAATCGAGCTGGCAACCCGCTTCAACGCGGTCTTGTTCTTGTCCTCGTTGTATACCAAAACAAAGACGCAGTGCTCGCGAAACCATCTCGTCCTCTTTCCCCACAGGTCCGAGCAGATCAAAACGCTGTCCTTGCACTTCTCGATGAGGGCGTCCCTTTGGCCAAGATTGATACCAAGCTCTTCGTCATCCTTGGGATTGAGCCTCTTCCCCAGCGTCTCCTTCAGACTGCCGTTTTTAAATTCGACTAGATATAACGTTTCCCGATCGCAATACAGCGCATCGGCGGAGCGCGGGAGTTGCATCCACCTATTGACCTTCTTGCAGTAGCATTCTTTAACAGAGTCAAAATTGACAACAGGCAAATCGTCATCCACAAGAGAGACGCTCCCGTCTCTGGATGTTTTGGAGATGGTCGACGTGCAGTCCCTTAGGATACAGGTCCTGCAACGGGAGCAACCATCGCTGCCATCTGGCACCACGGGAGAGTTCGGATGAGGGCAGGAGGCGCACAGGTCGCTACTCAAGGCCGTACTCCTCCCTCTCAAGCGTATCAAAAGGAGCCGCCAGCTTCTCGTAGGCGACCTCAGTCGAGCCGGTTATTTCGGCAAAGCGAGAGCGTCCATCAGCGCAGGTCTCCGCAAGATAATATGAGCACAATCCATCAACAGCGTGCTTCTTAGAATACACTTCGATCGCATTCAAGAAATATGGACTATGGGTGCTCATTAAGACGTGCATCCCGAGCTCTTTCTGGAGCAGCACGATTATCTCGGCGAAGGCCAGCTGCCATGCAGGATGAAGATGAATCTCGGGTTCATCGAGGATAATAGTCCCTCCGGCATCTAGCGCGCCGGACTTCAAGAGCACCTTCATGATGGCGAACGTCTTCAAGCCAGCAGAAAGGTTCCCAGGCTCCAACCCCCGAGCGAAGCCCTCTTCGAGATACGTAAGGTGACCGCGACTTTCGCTCCTCTCGAAATACCCCGGACATAAGGAGGAGACCTTGTCCATGAGAACCTTCAGGTGCCGCTCCTTCGCGATCTCGTCGAACAGCGAGGACTCGCTGTCATCGTTACGGATGGTCGCCTGAATCAAATCTTGCCGCAGCTCCTCCTGGTGTCCAAGGAGGGGCCTGAACCGAAAAGCGGGGCCGTAGGGCCCTCCGAGAGAATCGATCAGGAACGGGTCGTCCAGATAATGCGCCCTGAATCGCAAAACCCTCCTATCGTGCACCTCCGCCACCTCGTCACCTGCAACCGAGAAAACCGTAGATGCGTCCTTTATCTGGAGTTCGACCTTCCCGGGCTCTTCGCCGAAAACCGAATTGATCTGGCTGTTGAACTCGCTTTGGAACCTGTTTGTCGCAATCGCACGAAATACCTCATCATCGGAGATATCCATGATCTCGATAATCTGATCGGCAACTCCTGCTACGCCATTCGTGAAATCGGATTCGATCTCACGGGAGATCTCCTCCCCGTAATACTCCTTTATCTCATCAATAAGCTCGTCCCTCGTGCACTCGCCCGAAAAAACCCTGTCGATGAAACCATTCATTCTTCCAGCAGTTCGCCTGTGGCGAGACGTGGAGTCGAGAGGGCCTCCCACATATGCCTTCCTGATGGCGCGTTCAACACTATTGCGCCTCATGCGGTCGATTTTGTTCTCCGAATCGGACATGCTGTTGAAGGCCGCATAAAGCGCTTTTCCAACCGTGCTTTTCCCCGTCCCGTTCTCCCCGGCGATCACGGCAATGCCATTAATCTCGATATCGGCCTCAGCGACCCTGCCGATGTTTTTCACCTTGATTTTCAATGCATATCACCAGCTCTAAACTCGCGAGACTCAATAGCTCGATTATCGCACAGGGAGATCGACTTCTCGAGGACTCCCTAAATGGAACGCGCGGGGAGGACATGGCTCGCCGCCGTCCGCTTTGCGTTCGCGCGGGGAAGGGTGACGACCAGGGGCCTCTCCGGGCTCATCAAGAGGAGCGCCGGATCCTCCTCGTCCATTTGAACTGTATTGTATCCCAGGACACTTGACTTAGAGGAATGGCGTTGAGCGGCGATAATCGTTTCAGCGCCAAAAAGAAAGGAGTGTTCAGTCATGGCAGATAGGCTCTCCTGCACAGCGGGGCACCGCATCGAGGCCGCAGACTTCGCCGTCGCGTCGGGGAAGCCCATCGCCCAAGTGGCTGCCGACCTCGGCATCAATGAGAAGATCCTGGGAAGATGGGTGACGGTCAGAAAGAAGGAACTGGCCAACCACCCGGTCGCGGCGGCCGCGGCCAAGACCGAGACCGCCGAGATGAGGGCCGCCCGCAAGTGCATGCGCGAGCTCGAGCTCGAGAACGAGTTCCTAAAAAGCCCCGACCTCACATTGGAGGCCGGGGCCAGTAGATTTTTGGGACATGTCTAGAAATCTACCCATGCGGGAAGCGGCATGTGCCGAGCATGTCGCGTGCTAGGTTTTGAGGCATGCCACAAAACCTAGCACGGGGGAGTGGCTACTCGGCGTCGGCGAAGCCGTTGGGGTTGTGGCTCTGCCAGTTCCAGCTGTCGCGGCACATATCCGCGATGTCGTATTGGGCCTTCCAACCCATCATGCGCTCGGCCTTGGAGGCGTCGCACCAGTTGGCAGCGATGTCGCCGGCGCGGCGCTCGCGGATCACGTAGGGCAGCTCCTTGCCACAAGCCTTGGAGAAGGCGGCGACGACCTCGAGTACCGAGGTGCCGGTGCCGGTGCCCAAGTTAAAGATCTCGACGCCGGTCTTGCCGTTCATCCAGTTAAGGGCGGCAACGTGACCAGAGGCCAGATCGCACACGTGGATGTAGTCGCGCACGCCGGTGCCGTCGGGGGTGGGGTAGTCGTTGCCAAAGACCTGAACGGCCTCGAGCTTGCCCACGGCGACCTGGGCGACATAGGGCACCAGGTTGTTGGGAATGCCCTTGGGGTCCTCGCCGATCAGGCCCGACGGATGAGCGCCGATGGGGTTGAAGTAACGGAGCAGCACGACGTCCCACTCGGGGTCGGCGGTGTGGACGTCCATAAGGATCTGCTCGATCATCCACTTGGTCCAACCATAGGGGTTGGTCGCGGGCTTCTTAGGATCCTCCTCGGTGACGGGCGGGTTGTCCGGGTCGCCGTAGACGGTCGAGGAGCTCGAGAAGATGATGGACTTGCAGCCATGGTTCCGCATGACGTCGATGAGCACCAGGGTGTTCTCGATGTTGTTGTGGTAGTACTCGACGGGCTTGCTCACCGACTCGCCGACGGCCTTAAAGCCGGCAAAGTGGATGACGCGGTCGATCTGATGGGTGTCGAAGATCTTGTTCATGGCCTCGCGGTCGAGCACGTTGGCCTCGTAGAAGGTGAGGTTCTTGGCAGCCTCTTCGCCCACGATGGTCTTGACGCGGTCGACGGCGACGGCGCTGGAGTTGGAGAGGTCGTCGACGATGACGACCTGGTAGCCGCCCTCGAGCAGCTGAACGACGGTGTGCGAGCCGATAAAGCCGGCGCCACCGGTTACGAGGACGCAGGTGTCTTTGGGGTCGAGTGCTTTGGACATGTAGTCTCCTATCGAATCAGGAACACTTCTTCAGGGGAGTATAGCGCAGGCAGGGGCACCCAAAATGTGCAGGGCAGGAAAAGCAGATGAACATGCTAACGTACTCATGGAAATGTTTGGCGTGGGCATACCCTCGACCTTGACGTTTGCATATGAGCCGCCGACCACACGGTTTGCTGCCGTTCGTGGAAATCGTTGGGATGCGCCGGATGTACGCTAATATGTATGAGTTGAGCGACATATAAATAAGCATGTAACGGAGTACATATGTCACCAAACAGCGATTCTATCCTTTCCCAGGAGCTCTCGCGCCGCACTGCCCTCAAGGCCCTGTTCGGCGCCGCTTCTGCGGCAGTTCTTTTTGGCCTGCCCGCTCGCGCCCATGCGGCGGAGGCTTCCAAAGAAACCACCGATAAACTGAATGCCGCCCAGGCCCAGCTCGACGAGGTTCAGGCCCAGCTCGACAGCATCGCAAATGAGTATGCGGCGCTGGCCAACAAGAATGCCCAGACCCTCAACGACATCGAGAATGTCCAGGGCAAGATTGACGACACGCAGGCCCAGATCGATGAAAAGAAGGCCGAGCTCAAGAAGAAGCGCAACGACCTTTCCGATCGCGTGGCCGCCAGCTACAAGTCCGGCGGCACGAACATCCTGTCGCTGCTGCTGGCCTCTGGCTCGTTTGAGGAACTCGTCGCCAACGCGCATTACGTTGAGAAGATCAACAAGAGCGACCGCGACGCCATCGAGGACATTCAGACCATCCAGGAAGAGCTCGATGCGCAAAAGACCGAGCTCGAGTCGCAGAAGGCCGACTTAGAGAAGCTCAAGGACCAGCAGACTGCCCAGATGCAGGACATGCAGGCCAAGCAGCAAGAAGTCCAGACCGTGCTGAACGGTCTTTCCGACGACGTCAAGGAGCTCATGGCTCAGCGCGATTCCGAGATCCTCGCTGCCGCCCAGGCTGAGGAGGCCGCTAGGAAGGCTGCCGCTGCCGCGGCTGCCGCGAACAAGAACAATTCCTACTCGGGTGGTTCGAGCTCGGGTGGTGGATCGTACGCGCCCGGAACTCCGCAGCAGAATGCCGGCTCGGGCAAGCAGCAGGCTGTCGTCAACGCGTGCTACTCCACGCCTTCGCCGGGTCAGAACTGGTGCGCGGCGTGGGTCACCAATGTCTTCCGTAACGCCGGCGTTGGCTACTTTGGCGGCAATGCGTGCGACATGTTTAACGCATGGTGCTATAGCTCCGACCGCTCGGCGCTGCAGGTGGGCATGATCGTGGCCGATTCCTCGCACAGCGGCACGGGTGCTCCGGGCCTTATCTACGGTCATGTGGGTATCTACGTTGGCGGCGGCATCGTTATGAGCAACGAGGGTGCCATTACGTCTAAGTCGCTTGATTCGTTTATTAGCTTCTATGGCACTGGCTCTGGCGTGCGTTGGGGCTGGCTCGGCGGCGTGGCGCTGTCGTAAAACCGACGGGGCGCGGCACACCGGACTGGTTGTCTGAATTAAAGAAAGTGAAGGCCCCTTT
>CAJMJM010000110.1 GCA_905213725.1 Collinsella aerofaciens | reverse complement strand
ACGAGCGACATATCATGCTCGATAAGCATGATAGCAATGCCAAAGGTGTCGCGAATCTTGACGATGTTCTCCATGAGCTCCGCGGTCTCGGACGGGTTCATGCCGGCAGCAGGCTCGTCGAGCAGCAGTAGCTTGGGGTTGGTGGCAAGCGCGCGGACGATCTCCAGACGACGCTGAGCGCCGTAAGGCAGCGATCCGGCCTGCTCGTTTGCCAGATGCTCCATATCAAAGATGGACAGCAGCTCCATGGCGCGCTCGTGAGCAGCCTTCTCGTGCTTCCAATACGTCGGCAGGCGCAGCACGCCCTCAAAGCCGGAGTAACGCTCCTGGTTATGCAGGCCGACCTTGACGTTATCCTCCACCGTCATGGTGTTGAATAGGCGAATGTTCTGGAAGGTACGGGCAATACCCATGCGGTTGACCTGGTAGACCGACTTGCCCGAGGTGTCCTCGCCGTCGAGCAGGATGGTGCCATGCGTGGGCTGGTACACCTTGGTGAGCAGGTTGAAGACCGTGGTCTTGCCGGCGCCGTTGGGACCGATCAGACCGGCGATCTCGGTCTTGCCGATAGTCAGGCTAAAGTCGTCGACTGCCTTAAGGCCACCGAACTCAATGCCCAGGTGGATGCACTCGAGTGCAGGGCGCTCGCCCAGGTCACGATCGGGAACGATGGCGCCAGAAGGATACGGGACCATCTTGCCCTTCTTGAACTCAAATTTACTGGGCATCGGCTGCCACCTCCTTCTTGGAAGCAAAGCGGTCCTTGACGCGACCGAAGAACGCCTTGAGCTGCGGGTTGTTGGTAAAAATCATGACCAGGATCAGCACGATGGCGTAGATGAGCATGCGGTAGTCCGAGAACTGACGAAGCAGCTCGGGAAGCACCGTGAGCAACGCCGCCGCGATGACGGAACCGCGCATGTTGCCCAGGCCGCCCAGGACCACGAACACCAGAATGAGGATCGACGTGTTGAAGTCGAACTTGGTGGCGGAGAGCTGCGAGAAGTTACCGCCGAAGAGAGCTCCGGCAGCACCGGCGAGGGCAGCGGAAACCACGAAGGCGATCATGCGGTACTCCGTGTCGGAGATGCCTACGGACTCGGCTGCAATCTTGTTATCGCGCACGGCCATAATGGCACGGCCGGTACGGCTGCGGACCAGGTTGAGCACGATCACGAGTGCGACCATGACCAGGATGGCACCGGCGAGGAAGGTCGAGTACGTCGACACGCCCGAGGCGCCCTGGGCGCCCTTGATGATGGCGGTGCCGTCCTCGAGCAGGTGCAGGTCGTCGATCGTAGAGTTGCCCGTGATGTTAAAAATCACGTGCAGGCCGCGGGAGTCGACGCCCACAATGAGGCAGGTAACGATCTCTTTGATGATCTCGCCAAAAGCCAGGGTCACGATGGCCAGATAGTCGCCGCTCAGGCGCAGGACCGGGATACCAATCAAGAAGCCCAAGATGGCAGCGGCGATAGCGCCGACCACAATGCTGATGATCAGACGCATCGGATCGGACGGAACGGCGCTCTCCAGCGCGACGGCGGTGACGATGCCCGTGTAGGCACCGACGCTCATAAAGCCCGCGTGGCCCAGCGACAAGTCGCCCGCGATGCCGACGACGAGGTTGAGGGAAATGGCCATGACGATATAGGCCGTGATGGGAACCAGCTGACCGGCGATCATGCGCGGAATCATGTGGTTAGACTGCATAAAGAACACGATGGCGAAGGCCACGATGCACATGGCGTACGTGACAAAGTCGTGACGCGTCTGCTTGTCTTTAAGAAACTTCATAACGCTCACCTACACCTTCTCGGGGACGTACTTGCCCAAGAGGCCGGCAGGCTTGACGAGCAGGACGATGATCAAAACACCAAAGACGATGGAGTTGGCAAGGCTCGTGGAAATGTAAGCCTGCGCCATCGCCTCGATGATGCCGATGAGAATGCCACCGACAAAGGCACCGGGGATGGAGCCGATGCCGCCGAAGACGGCGGCGTCGAAGGCCTTGATGCCAGGCATGGCACCCGTCGTGGGCTGCAGCACCGGCGAGTAGGAGCACAGGAGCACGCCGGCGATGGCGGCAAGCGCCGAGCCGATGGCAAACGTCATCGAGATGGTGCGGTTGACGTTGATGCCCATGAGCTGAGCGGCGGCCTTGTCCTCGGACACGGCGCGCATGGCCTTGCCCATCTTGGTCTTACCTGTAAAGAACATCAGGCCGGCCATGATAACCAGGCAGGCGACGATGGTGACGAGCGAGACGGCGCTTACGTTGAACTTGGCCAAGAACTCCGGCACCTGGAAGGTGACGAGCGAAGTGAAGTTCTTGGGCGTGGCGCCCCACAGAAGCTGCGCGGCGTTCTGCAGGAAGTAAGACACGCCGATAGCCGTGATCAGAACGGCCAGCGGGCCTGCTTGGCGCAGCGGCTTATAGGCCAGACCCTCGATGAGAACGCCGAGAACCGTGCAGACCACACAAGAAAGAATTACAGATACCCAGCCCGGGAGGCCGAGATACGACGTGGCGCAGAACGAGACATAGGCACCGACCATGATGACGTCGCCGTGAGCGAAGTTCAGCATCTTGGCGATACCGTAGACCATGGTGTAGCCCAACGCGATGATGGCGTAGACGCTGCCCATGGACAGGCCGTTGACCAGGTATTGGATAAAGACCGTCATGTTCCACATCCCCCTTTCGAATAGGTTTCCAGTTGATGTATGAAACAGGGACGTTACATCGTCCCTAGATACCAAGCAAGCAGGGAAGGCCAAAACCTCCCCTGCTTGGGATCAAAACCGCTCTATGTAAGGCGGCCAATTAGGCCTGTACGCACTTGCCGTCGGTGATGACGTACGCCGTGGGCTCCTTCTGAACCTGGCCCTTATCGTTCCAGGTGAGCTTGCCGGTCAGACCGTCAACGGTAATCTTGAGCATAGCCTTGGACAGCTTCTCGGCGACCTCGGTCGGGTCGGCGTCGACACCAAGACCGGCCTCCTTGACGGCCTCGGCCACCGCGTGCACGCCGTCGTAGGCGTCGGCGGCAAACTGGTCGGGGGTATCGCCGTACTTATCCTTGTAAGCGTTAACGAAGTCGGCGTTCTTCTCGTCGTCGGCGGAGAACGGGGTCATGAGCAGCAGACCCTCAGCAAGAGAGGTATCGAAGCCCTCACCGCCCAGGATACCGTCCATGCCGTCGCAGCCCATCATCTTGACATCGTAGCCCATGTCCTTGGCGTTCTTGAGCAGGACGGCCGCCGGCGTATAGTAGATCGGCGCAAAAATCATGGTGGCGCCAGCCTGCTTGGCCTTGGTCAGCTGGTTGGTAAAGCTCGTGGCGGAGTCGTCCTTAAAGGTCTCCTCGTCAACAATCTCGAGCTTGGACTCAGCGGCCTGGGCCTTAAAGGAATCTGCGATGCCCGAAGAATAGGCGTCGCCGGAGTTATAGAACAGCACGAACTTCTCGTCCGCATACTTCTGCGCCAGGAACTTGGCAGCGTTGACACCCTGGTTGGGGTCGGTGAAGCAAACCTGGAAGACGCAATCCTTGCCGTCGGTGACGTCCTCGGAGGACGCGGACGGGGTGATCATGAACGTCTTGGGGTCGTTACCACACTCTGCGGCAACGGCAACCGACGCACCCGTGGTAGTCGGGCCGACGAGGGCCTGCATGCCCCAGTCGAGCAGGGTGTTGAAGGCGTTGACGGCCTTCTCGCCATCGGCCTGGTCATCCTCGGCCTTGCTGGCAAGCGGCAGCTCCTTGGTCGAAAAATCCTTGCAGCCAAGCTCGACACCCTGGGTAACGGACTTGCCGTAGGACGCGTTGGCGCCGGTCAGCGGGCCGATGGTGCCGATCTTAAACGAAGCGTCGCTCGAAGCGGAACCGCTGTCGCCGCCGTTGGAGGAGCAGCCAGCTAGAATGGACATCGCCCCCAGACCTGCTGCGCTCGCGATAACGCTCCTGCGATTCATAACAGGGTTCAATGACTTACCGGTGAGGCTCGACATGCGGCTCTCCTCTCAAATCTCGTCGGGTTTCGGTTACCCGACAGGCCATCCTTCGCCGTGTTCGGCGTTCGCAAAATAGTAGACGCTTTAGTTGAGAAAAGTGGCGATTATTTCAACTTTTCTTTTGCTTTGTCCATTTATCCATATTTATGCGTATTTCTATCAGTTTATGCAGTTTAGCCACTTTATTATGTGAAAGTAATGTTTCTGTTCTGTTACAAGCGCCCTTGCCCTGAATAAAACGGCCTCACCGGTAGCGCTTTATGCGCACTTAGGCGGCGATGTACTTGCCATCCTGAATCACATAGGCCGTAGCGGGCTTTTCGACCTGGCCCTCGTCGTTCCACGTGAGCTCGCCCGTCAGGCCCTCAATCTTGATCTTGCGCATGGCCTTGGCAAGATCGTCGGCAATGTCGGCACCATCGGCCGTAATATCGATGCCCGCCTTGTCGATGGCCTCGGCGATGGCGTGGACACAATCGTAGGCGTCGGCGGCAAACTGGTTAGGCGTCTCGTCGTAGGCATCCTTATAGGCCTTGACGAAGTCGGCATTCTTCTCGTCATCGGCGGAAAACGGGGGCATGAGCAGTACGCCCTCGGCAAGAGAGGTATCGAAGCCCTCCACAGAGAGCAGGCCGTCCATGCCGTCGGTACCCATGAGCGTCATGTCGTAGCCCATGTCCTTGGCGTTCTTGAGCAAAACGGACGCCGGCGTGTAGTAGATCGGCGCAAAGATGAGCGTGGCGCCGGCCTCCTTGGCCTTGGTGAGCTGGTTGGTAAAGCTCGTGGAGGAATCGTCCTTAAAGGTCTCGGTATCGACGATATCAAGTTTGGACTCCTTGGCCTGCTCGGCAAAGGCATCGGCAACTCCCGAGCTGTACGTATCGCCGGAGTTGTAGAACAGGGCGATCTTGGCGTCCGCGTATTTCTCGGCCAAGAACTTCGCAGCGCTGGCGCCCATGGTGGGATCGGTGAAGCAAACCTGAAAGACCGTGGTCTTATCCTTGGTGACGTCGAGCGACGAGGCCGAAGGCGTGACCATGAGCATATCGTCGGCGATCTCGCCCGAGACGGCGACGGCGGCACCAGTCGTGACGGGGCCGACGAGAGCCTGCATGCCCCAGTCGCACAGGGTATTGAAGGCGTTGATAGCCTTCTCGCCGTCAGCGACGTCATCCTCGGACTTAAGCGAGAGTTTGAGGTCCTTGGTCGAGAAATCCTTGGCGGCGAGCTTGGCACCCTTCTCGGCCGAAACGCCATAGGTTGCCGCGGCGCCGGTCAGAGGGCCGATGACACCGATCTTGAAGGTCTTGCCGTCATCGGCGGAGCCGCCCTCCGAGCCACCCGACGAGCAACCAGCGAGTGCCACGGTGCTGCCGAGCGCCGCGGCACCGGCGAGAAAGTTCCTACGGCTGAGCGTGCTGTTGATGTTGAACATGGTGTCCCCCTTTTCGCTGGCCGCAGTGCGGCCGTCTTGCGGTACGGGGCAAACCTTATGGCGCAAACGTTGACAGTTTGTTACGGAGTTTCGTTTGTAGCGAGCATGTTTCCAATGTTTCCGCAGCGTTTCGGGGGTGCCGTTTTGTGCGACTCCTGTTGCCTGGCGAGCACGCGCCCTCGGTTCACGCTAGAATGCACTCAACCTTTAAGCGGTTAATCCATCCATAAGATGCACGAAGGAGCTATCTATGAGCGAACCCCTGCGCACCGTGAACGTCGCTCTAATCGGTCAGGCAACCGTAGGCTGCGGCGAGGCCCGTCAGATAAAGCGCAACCACCAAGAGTACCTAGAAGCCT
>CAJMJM010000109.1 GCA_905213725.1 Collinsella aerofaciens | reverse complement strand
CCCCGGTTTCTGTTGCGGTGAATTAGGTACTGATTAGACCTTTTAACTGATAAAACAGTCCCTATTTCACCGCAACTCATGAAGACGCCCCTCAAGCACGGTCCCATCAGGAAAAAGGGCATATATCGACAAAGCGCAATTCAGACCCTTCCAGCTTTGTATATGCAGCACCTCAAGATAAACGCGGCGACCCCTTAGTTATCGCAGGCCGGGCACAGGGTTACTCTCCAAATCTTTCCGCAGGACGGAGGAGCCCCCGCCGCGCGAAGCGCGCAGCGGGGGCTCCGACATGTCCGAGGACGATTTGGAGAGTAACCCTGTGTCCGGCCGACGGGATCCCTAACCACGCCATGCTTCTTATGTGCAGCAAAGCTAATGCTGCTAAAATACAAAGCGCTCATGTAGTTTAAACGCACGACGATAAGGAGCACCAGTGGGTAACCACTTCCGTACCTCCGGTGCGGGCGATGATGCCCCCAAGACGCAGGCAGGCGTCCAGGGCAGTCGTTTCGCCACTCCGGATTCAGAGGGCCAGCCTGTTGCTCAGGCCCCCGCTCAGCCGGCAGATCAGGCACAGCCGGCATCCGATCCCTTTGCCTACAATCCAACCAGCGATGTCGCGCTTTCCGGCACGGCGGGTTTTGAGCCCGTTCAGGCCGTGACCGCTCGCGTGGAGCAGCCTCAGGCTGGTGCCGCCACGCCGCAGCCTACCATGGCCGGCATTCCCGACCCCTTGGCCCCTGCGACGCCGGCTCCTCAGCCTGCGCAGTCCGGTCTCTTTGCCGCTATTCCCGACCCCACGCAGCCTGCTGCCCCGGTGGTCGAGAGCGATCAGGCAGCCGAGGTCGCAAGCCTCGATAACGCGCTCAACAACCCCGATTTTACGTCGGTGTTTGCGCCCATCGATCCGCAGGCCAGCCGCAAGAAGATGGCCAAGCAGGCCGGTGTCGAGCCCGTCATCCTTATGGAGCATGTCACCAAGATCTATCCGGCACAGCCCAACAAGCCTGCACTCGACGACATCAACATCGAGATCTATCCGGGCGAGTTCGTCTTCCTGGTCGGTCACTCCGGCTCGGGTAAGACCACGCTGCTGTCGACGCTCAACCGCGACGTCAAGCCGACGAGCGGCCGCATCCTGGTTGCCGGTCAGGACCTCATGAAGATCAAGAACCGCAAGGTTCCGTTCCTGCGCCGCCAGATTGGCGCCGTGTTCCAGGACTTTAAGCTTCTGCCGCAAAAGACCGCCTACGAAAACGTGGCGTTTGCCCTGCAGTGCATCGGCAAGCCCAAGGGCGTCATTCGCAGCCAGGTGCCCGAGGTGCTGCGTCTGGTCGGTCTGGCCGATCAGATGGACTCGCTGCCCGACCAGCTTTCCGGTGGCGAGCAGCAGCGCGTTGCCGTCGCCCGTGCTATGGTCAACCGTCCGCCGCTGCTGATCTGCGACGAGCCCACGGGCAACCTCGACCCGGCGATCTCGCTGGGCATCATGAAGCTGCTTGAGCGTATTAACCGCACCGGCACCACCGTGATCGTCGCCACGCACGACCGCGAGATGGTCGATAGCATGCACCGTCGCGTGATCGCCCTCGAGGGCGGCCACGTCATCCGCGACCAGGAGAGGGGAGGTTACGGCAACTATGGCACCAACTAACGTGGGCTACTCCTTCAAAGAGGCAATCAGCCACTTCTTCCGTAACTGGACTACCTCGCTCGGCGCCGTCATCACGATCTTCCTTTCGCTGTTTATCATCGGCCTGTTCATCATGGGCTCTGCGATGCTGAACTCCGTGATCGGCACCGTCGAGGATCAGGTTGTCATCAACGCGTTCATTAGTGATGACGCCGATCAGGCCGATGTTCAGGCTTTTGAGGCCGAGCTTAAGACGTGGAATAACGTCAAGTCCGTGACCTATAAGGACAAGGACGACGCGCTGGCCGAGTATACGAGCAAGATGTCGGGCAACGCCGACGCCACCATGAGCGCGCTCGATGGCCAGAACCCGCTGCCGGCTTCCTTCGCTATTGAGATGGACGATCCGTCCAAGGTCGAGAGCACGGCAAAGAAGCTCAAGAAGGATGCCGATTTCCAGAAGATCGCGGATGACGGCGACGTCAACGCGAGCGTGCTGTACGGCCAGGAGGAAGTGAGCCGCCTGTTCCAGGTGACCAACTACATCCGCATCGCCGCCGTGGTGCTCGTTGGTCTTCTGACCTTTATCGCATTCATCTTCATCAACAACACGATTCGCCTGTCCATCACGGCGCGTCGGCGTGAGATTGCGATTATGCGTCTGGTCGGCGCCAGCAACGGCTTCATTCGTGGCCCGTTTATCACCGAGGGCGTGCTGCAGGCCATTTTGGGCTCGCTGCTTTCCATCGGCGTTCTGGAGCTGCTGCGCAATCTGATGATTCCGCGTCTGCAGGAGAGCATCGGCTGGATGTCGTTTGCCCTGCCGATGCAGTACTACCTGGTGACCTATGCTGCGCTGATTCTGGTCGGTGTGATTATCGGTCTCTTTGGTTCTGCCATCGCCATGCGCCGCTACCTGCGCGTGTAGGCATGCTTGGAATTCATCCCTTCCAACGGGTCGTCTCTTATGGGGCGGCCCGTTTTTTGATCCCTAGGGGACGGCAGGAAAGCGAATCATTTGGGTAGACTCTTTGGAGTTCGCAATCGATAGTTAGGAGGCGCCATGGGGCGCAATAACAAGCATAAGCGTGGAGCTCGCAATCAGCGCGGGCCGGTGCGCAGCGAACGCCGTCCGAGCCTGACCGGGCGCGTGCAGCTCCATGAGCATAGCGCCTACGTTGTAACCGAAAACGGCGACTACAAGGTCATGGGCCGCGGTAAGCGCGAGATCATGGATGGCGATACCGTTGCCGTGAGCATTAAGAACAGCCCGCACGGTGAGCGGCGCGCCGTGATCGAAAGCGTGGTTGAGCGTGCAGCCATAAGCGTGGTGGGCACGTACCAGACCGCCGGTCCGCTCGGTGTGATCGAGCCGCTCGATTCGCGTCTGAAGGCCGACTTCTTCATTCTGCCCGAGGATACCTCGGCGGATCGTCTGGGTGTCCACCCGGGTGATGCTGTTGTCGCGCGCATTTTGACCTACCCGACGCGCCTGGAATCGGGTACCGTGACGATCGAGCGCCGCATTGGCGGAGATGACGCGCCCGATTTGGGCGTTCAATATGTGATGGCGCGTTACGGCTATACCGATAGCTATCCCGAGGCCGCGCTGGACGAGGCCGAGGGGCTTTCGCTCGATGTGTCCGCGGCGCTTAAGGACCCGCTCCGCCGCGATCTGCGCGACCGCTTTGTCATCACGATCGACCCGGTCGACGCGCGCGACTTTGACGATGCCATTTCGTTGGAGCGCACGCCCGAGGGTGGCTACAAGCTGGGTGTGCATATCGCCGACGTTTCACACTATGTGGCTTGGGACGGGCATATCGATCTTGAGGCTCGCCATCGTACGACATCGGTGTATCTGGCCGATCGCGTGCTTCCCATGCTGCCCGAACGCCTGTCCTGTGACCTGTGCTCGCTTCGCCCTGACGAGGACCGTCTTGCGTTTACCGTCGATATCGAGTTCGATGCGCAGGGTCGCGTGCGGCATTACGATCCGTATCCCAGCGTGATTCGCTCGCGTGTGCGTATGGACTATGACGGCGCCGAGGCGCTGCTGGTGCGTGCCGGCGCGGTTGAGTATTCGGTGCTGGAGGGTGCAGCCGAGGATGTTGCGGCTGCCGAGACCTCGCGCGAGGAAGCGCTTGAGCGCGGTCTTGCGTGCGAGGAGGCCGCCCGCGGCTACAACATCGACCTCGGCGATTTCCTTGTCTCCGCTAACGAACTCGCCGAACTTCGCCGTCGTATTCGTCGCGCCCGCGGCTCAGTCGATTTTGACACAGCCGAGATTCGCGCTCTATTGGATGAGGACGGAGTGCCCGTGCAGATTGTGGCGCGTGAGCGTTCGTGTGCCACGTCGCTTATCGAGGAAGCCATGCTGCTCGCCAACGAGTGCGTTGCAGAGTGGCTGGCAGACCGTGATATCGAGGCCTGCTATCGCGTGCATGAAGATCCGAGCCCCGATAGCCTGCACGGTGCCGCCGTTGCGCTGGCGCAGCTAGGCATCATCGACGATCGCCGTGCTGCCGGTATTGCCCTGGGGAGCCCCGATGAGCTGCAGGCTGCAGTTGATGCTGCCGCCGGTACGGCCAACGCACCGCTCGTTAACACGCTGCTTCTGCGCAGCATGCAGCGCGCGCTGTACAAGCCGCGCAACGAGGGCCACTTTGCGCTCGCCGCGCCGTGCTACTGTCACTTTACGAGTCCCATCCGTCGCTACCCCGATCTGGTGGTGCACCGCGTACTCAAGCTGCAGTTGGCCTATGAGCAGCTGGGCGGCAAGGACGCCCTGGTCCGTACGCCGCGCCTGATCGGCAAGGGGCGCGAGTCACTGCCGCGCATTCTGCCGCAGATCTGCCGCGCATGCAGCGATGCCGAGCGCGCGGCAGATGCCGCCAGCCATGCGACGCAAAAGATCAAGATTGCCCAGTACTATGAGGACCGTCTGGGCGAGCGCTATGCCGGAACCGTCTCGTGGGTTAGCAGCATGGGCCTTTTTGTGCGCTTGGACCTAACGCAGGTCGAAGGCTTGGTTTCGATCAAGAGTCTGGGCAACGAGTGGTTCGAGTTCGACGAGGACGCGCTCACGCTCACAGGTGCCGACACGGGCACCCGTTACGAGCTGGGGCAGCGCGTGATTATCGAGGTCTCGCGCGTCAATACCACGCGTGGGCACTTGGACTTTAAGCTTATCCATTAGCCAAATCCCGACTCATGGTGGGGGAGCGGAGGGCGGCCTTTCGGGACCGCCCTTCGCATTTGAATCGTGGCTACCTTGCCGTCTGCTCGGCCGCCCGCTTACCTGCTATTTGAGAGGTAAAACCTACCAAAATAAACCTGTCCCTTTTGGCAGGTTTACAAGAAAGCGGGGATGAGATGGCGACGGTGTACGGTTATGCGCGGGTGAGTTCGCGCGATCAGAATCTTAATCGGCAGCTGGATGCGCTGGGCGCCTATGGCGTGGGCTCGGCGAATATTTATGCCGACCATGCGAGCGGCAAGGACTTCGATCGACCGCGTTATCGCGAGCTGCTGCACGTCCTGGGAGACGGGGACGTGCTGGTGGTGCTTTCTATCGACCGACTTGGCCGTAATTACTCCGAGATTCTTGAGGAATGGCGACGCATTACCAAGGTGCTCGGGGTTGCCATTGTGGTGTTGGATATGCCATTGCTTGACACGCGCGCCAGGGCCAGCGGCGCGCCGGATGTGACTAACACCCTGATTGCTGATATTGTGCTGCAGCTGCTGAGCTACGTGGCGCAGGTGGAGCGCGAGAATATCCATCGGCGCCAGGCGGAGGGGATTGCAGCGGCGCGGGCGCGAGGGGTCCGTTTCGGTCGACCTCGCAAGCCATGCCCTCCTCAGTTTGAGCTGGTGCGCGATAGCTATGAGGCGGGCGATATTACCCGCAGCCAGGCAGCAAAGTGCCTGGGCGTGTGCGTGGGGACGTTCGATCGCTGGATGCGCGAGGCGGGGTAGGGTTTTGCGTCGCTTTGTCGCTTCCTGTTGCGATTCAAATTTTGATACGGTGACGATGCCATTTGGGGCTACACTCGCTGATATTCAAAAAAGGAGGTTGACCCTTGGCGCGCGTAAAACAAATAATCGGATGGACCGCGATCGTTCTGTTCGCTGCAACGCTGGCGGGCATCTGGGTGCTGACGGAGCAAAATGCGGTGGAGACGTCGTTGCTGAGCGAGTCCACCGCGCGTGTGGTGGAGGGTCAGGCTACGGGCGTTCAGGCTGTCGATGCCACGGGTGAAGCCCAGACGGAGAACGGAATGACCGGGGGCACCGATTCGGCTGCCTCGAATGTCCGGTCTGGCCGACTTGCTTCCATTCGCATGTGGGTGGGCACGAACGTCCGTCGCGTTGCCCATACCGTAGAGTTTTTCTTCGTCGGATTGTTCGCCTCGGTGGTCGTGGCTTGCTTTTCCAGGCGTCCGTGGAGCGTATGCTCCCGTTGCGTGCCC
>CAJMJM010000108.1 GCA_905213725.1 Collinsella aerofaciens | reverse complement strand
AGGACTCCTTATTGGTCAGGCGCTGGTTACCGATCAGCGCATAAGGCGTCTTGGTTTCCGACCAAGACAACAAACTCGGCTATGGTACCACGGCGCCGCGCGTCCCACAAAAGGTTCACGGTCTTTGTGCAACGCGGCGTGACCAACCGCAGCGGACACGCACCCTGTTGCCCCTTCTCCCATGTTGCAGACGTGTAACGCCGCAGTAAGCACACCCCTTTTTGCGCCAGACAGGTACAATGATGAACACTGTACCGTAGCGGAGCGCCCCGCGCGCACCGCAACCACGCGAAAGGGTTTCCCATGGCCGAGATCTCGTCCTCCCGCATCGTCATCACCGTCCTTGGCAAGAACCGCCCCGGCATCGTCGCCGGCGTCACCCGCGTTTTGGGCGAGGCCAACGTCGACATCCGCGACATCACGCAGTCCATTATCGAGGACATCTTCACCATGACCATGCTGGCCGACACCGCCGAGTCCAAGCTCGACTTCGCCGAGCTGCAGAAGGCGCTGGCCGAGGCCGGCGAGCTTTCGGGCGTCAACGTGTCCATCCAGCGCGAGGACGTCTTTAACTTTATGTACCGCCTGTAGCGAACAAGCCGCTCGGGGCAGCTTGACGTCATATCGTCCAAGCGCGCGGCCCCAAAGCGGACCGGAGAGGAGCGCGCATGGCCTACGACGCCAAGAAAATCTACTACCGCTTCGACGATCACCTGAGCCGCCTGGTTCTGGATTACGAGGCGAGCCGTCAGATTTCGCCCGAAAGCGAAAACCTCTACCACGGCCTGCCGACCGCCCCGTACGACGAGGACCTGTTCGTAGAGCACAACGTCAAGCGCGGCCTGCGCAATGCCGACGGCTCGGGCGTGGTCGCGGGCCTTACCCGCATCTCGGACGTGCACGGCTACAACAAGGTCGACGGCAAAGTCGTGCCCGATCAGGGCAAGCTCACGCTTCGTGGCTACAGCATCGAGGATCTGGTCAACAACGCCCAGGCCGAGAACCGCTACGGCTACGAAGAGGTCGCCTATCTGCTCATCACGGGCTCGCTGCCCACCAAAGAGGAACTCGACGGTTTTTGCGGACGCCTGGGTGCTTTTAGGCACCTGAGCGACGAATACGTCCGTGAGTTCCCCATGACCACGGTGTCGTCGAGCATCATGAATGTGCTTCAGCGCGCCGTGCTGCTGCTCTACGCCTTCGACGCCGAGCCCGACGCCATTACACCCGAACACGAAATCGACGTCGCCATCTCCATGCTCGCCCGTCTCCCCCGCATCGCCGCCTTCGCGCATATGGCCTCGGTCGCCAAGCGCCGCGGCTCCGAGGTTCATGTGCCGCACCCCACACCCGGCCCCTCCACCGCTGAGACCATCCTACAGGTGTTGCGCGGCGGCATGGCATTCACCCGCGACGAGGCCATGCTGCTCGACGTGATGCTTATGCTGCATGCCGAGCACGGCGGCGGCAATAACTCCACGTTCGCCTGCCGCGTGCTGTCCTCCTCGGCCACCGACCCGTATTCCGCCTACGCCGCAGCTATCGGCTCGCTCAAGGGCCCGCGCCACGGCGGCGCCAACGCCAAGGTCGTGTCCATGCACGAGGACATCCGTGCGCATGTCTCCAATTGGGAGGACGAGGACGAGGTCGCAGCCTACCTGAGCAAGATCCTCGACAAGCAGGCCTTCGACGGCACGGGCCTCATCTACGGCATGGGCCACGCCGTCTACACGCTGAGCGACCCGCGTGCCGAGGTGTGCCGTCGTTACGCGCGCTCGCTGGCAGCCAAGAAGGACCTGGGCGAGGAGTTCGCGCTCATCGAGCGCATCGAGCGCCTGGCCCCGCAAGTGATGCGCGATCACGGCATGACCAAGCCCATCTGCGCCAACATCGACCTGTACACGGGCTTTATCTACAAGATGCTCGGCGTGCCCGAGACGCTCTTTACGCCGCTGTTCGCCGTCGCCCGCATGGCCGGCTGGTCGGCACACCGCATGGAAGAGCTCTTCTGCGCGCACCGCATCATCCGTCCCGCGTATCGCCCGGTTATCGAGCCGCTGGAGTACAAGCCGCTCGCCGATCGTTAGGACGCAGACCGTTATAGAACCCGAGCGTGGCCAGGGCATCACCGCCCTCGGCCACGCTTTTTATGCCAGTAGAAAGGATCGCAGCGAATGATTGTGTTTTCCGATATGGATGGAACGCTGCTGACGAGCGATAGGCAGATGAGCGACGCCACTTGGGCAATGCTCGACGAGCTTGCGCGCCGCGGTATTGAGTTTGTGCCCTGCACGGGGCGCCCGCTGTCGGGCATCTTTGAGCCTATCCTCGCCCATCCTGCCGTGCACTACGCGGTCTGCGCCAATGGTGCCAGCGTCTGGCAGCTCGACGAAGATGCGCCTACCGATGCCTCACGCGCCAAACGTATCTTGAGCCGACCGCTCGACCGTGGCATCGCCCATCGCATCCATCGCATCGCCGCCGGCCACGATGCGACCTTCGATATCTTCGCCGACGGCCAGTGCTTCCTCCCCCGCTCGCTCTATGAGCGCCTAGACGAGTTCTGCGGCGGCGACCCCCACATCGCGGCTTCGCTCAAGCGCACACGAACACCGATCGACATGGATATCGACAGTAAGATCGACGAGGTCGAGACACTCGAACGCATCGCCATGTACTGGCACGACCCGGCCGATCGCGACGCCATCGCGGCGGAGCTCGACACGCTCGGAGGCATTGAGGTCACGCGTTCGTACGCCATGAATATCGAGGTCATGGGCGAGGGCGCCACCAAGGGAACGGCCCTCACATGGCTATGCGAGCACCTGGGCGAGCGTCTCGCCGACGCCTGGGGCTTCGGCGACAACATCAACGACATTCCCATGCTGCAGGCAACAGGCCACGGCATAGCCATGATCAACGGCGAGCCCGAAGACCGCGACGCCGCCGACGCCATCACCGAGTTCGACAACGACCACGACGGCGTCGCCCGCACCATCATGGCCGCCCTCGCCTAGTCATCGGCTAGTCAATGGACGTTCTTGAATGACTAGTCGTTGGGGACACTCTTCGCAAAAAGCTGCAAGGATTGTCCCCCACTGCCGGCAGAACGGGAACGTCCCCAGCTGCCGGATTAAGCGAGGCCCTCTAGCACGCGGCGGAGCTCCTGCTGAACGGCGTGGTCGCGGTTACGACCCACCACGCGATCGGCAACCGCCCTGAGCGCAGGGCGCGCGTTTTCCATCGCGCAGCCCGTGCCGACAAAGCGAATGATCTCGTAGTCGTTCATCGAGTCGCCATTCGCCATGACCTCGTCGCGCCCATTGCCGTATTGCTCCGCGAGCTGTGCAATACCCGAGGCCTTCGACACACCGGGCTGCATGGCATCAATCCACGCGTTGCCCGAAGGCGCAAAGGTAAAGAGCTGACCGAGTTCGCGCTGTAGCACGTACGCACTGTCCATAACCGCACTGTCGTCGCAAAAGATACTCGCTTTGATGATATTTACGCTGGGATCGGGCAGCTCCCAAATGCGCTCGGCATTGGGAAGGTCCTTATCGACCTCACGCACAAACTTGCACTCGTCATCGAGCAGGAAGGACTTGGTTCGGTCAAAGAGCGCAAGATGCAGATTGGGAAACGTCCTGACGGCTTGGGCGAGCCTTCGAATCGCCAGGTGGGAATACACCTCACGGTCTACCATCTTACCGTCGGCGTAGACTTGGGCGCCGTTAGCGGCGACAAAGTCCATCTTGTCGCGAACGGGCGCAAAGAACTCGCACAGGCGATCGTAGCGACGACCTGACGATGCGGCGAAATGCACGCCATGCTCGTGTAGCGCCAGAATCAGTTCATAGGTCTCGGGAGGCACCTGGCCGTTTTCGTCAAGCAGTGTGCCGTCCATATCGGATGCAATCAGTTTAAACATAGAAAAGCTCCCTTCGGGCTTGTTGGAATCAGACGCGTATCCGATTCCAACGTACCCAAAGGGAGCTCAAATAAGACTCCGCGGGCGTAAACGTTACAAGGACCTGGCAAATAGCTCACACATGCCAGAGGTCCTACGGTCGCGGCGTCAGGCAGCCCGCCAAAGAGTGTCCCCGATGACTAGTCGTTTAAGAACGTCCCCGATGACTAGTCGGCGTAGGTGAAGGTTGTGACGTCGAACATGCCCTCGGGGCGGATGCGGAGCGTCGGGATGACCGGCAGGGGCAGGAAGATGATGCCCATGATGGGGTCGAGCGGCGGCTCAATACCCATGGCGCGCGCCTTGACCATAAAGTCGTCGTGCTGCGCGGCAACATCCTCGGCCGTGCCCTCGCTCATAAGGCCACCGAGCGCCAGCGGAATGCGCGCCACGACCTCGCCGTTGCGCACCAGCACGTGGCCGCCCTGGCCCACGGCCTCAACGGCAGCCATCATATCCGCCGCATTGTCGCCCACCACGCACACGTTGTGCGAGTCGTGGCCGATCGTGGAGGCAATGGCACCGCCCGTGATGGTGAAGCCGCGCACCCAGCCGCGACCGATATGCTTGCCGACGAGCCCCATGCCGGCGGGACCGTCGCCGTCGACGCCCTCGGCCTGCAGCGACACGCCGCGGCCATGGCGCTCAATCAGCATAATGCGGCGCAAGTCCTCGGCGCTCTCGGGGCGGGCCATACCCGTGATAGCCATACCCGGGATGACATCGATAACCGCCTCGCCCGGCTTAAAGGCATAATCGAACACGTCAAGCGAAAGCTTCGGCAGCTTAACGGAAGCACGCAGCTCATCGGCAAGCGCTGCGACCTCAGCGGTCTCGGGCGCAACCTCGCCCACAAAGGCGCCGTCCTGTGCCACGAGCGCACCGGCGGCATACACGCGATGCGGGGCCGTGGCAAAGGTCAGGTCATCGAGCACCAGCAGGTCGGCGCGCTTGCCCGGAGCGATCGCGCCGCGGAGCTCATGCGGGTCACGACAGCCGTGGTCCAGGCCAAAGGCCTCGGCCGTGGAAAGAGACGCCATGGAGATGGCGACCACCGGGTCGATGCCGGCCTCGATGGCCACGCGGCAGGCGTTGTCGATCATGCCGGTCGAAAGCGCGTCGGAGGGAGCGCGGTCGTCGGTCGCAAAGCAGCAACGGCGAGCACGGGCGGGGTTTTCCAGCAGCATAGGCGACAGGTTGGCAAGGTCATGGCTGCAGGTGCCCTCGCGCAGCATGACATACATGCCGCGGGATAGCTTGTCGAGCGCTTCCTCGGGAATCGTCGACTCGTGGTCGGCGATAATACCCGCTGCGGCATAGGCGTTGAGATCCTTGCCGGCAACAAGCGGAGCATGGCCGTCGACCTGTTTGGACGGCGTCTGATTGGCAGCGTCAATGCGAGCGCAGGTCTCGGGATCGGCCATAAAGACGCCCGGCAGGTTCATCATCTCGCCCAGACCAAAGACATCGCCCGGATGCTCGGCAAAAAACGCCTGCATATCGGCAGCCGAAATAACGGCACCGGCCTGCTCGTCGGGCAGCGCGGGCACGCACGAAGGCATCATGTACTTGATGGAGATGGGTGCGCGGCGGCCGTCCTCGATCATAAAGCGCAAGCCGTCGAGACCGGCAACATTGGCAATCTCGTGGCTGTCGGCAATGGCGGTGGTAGTACCGCGCGTCGCGGCCATGCGAGCATACTCGGCGGGACGGATGTTCGAAGACTCGATATGCAGATGCCCGTCAATAAAACCGGGAGCGAGATAGCGACCCTGGCAGTCGATAACCTCGGCAGCCTCGTAGGTGCCAGCGACATCGTCGCGACCATCGTAGAGCACGCCGACGATCACACCGTCCTTGACGGCAACGCTGCCGGGCGCCACACGCTGGCCATACACGTCGACGATCTGCGCATTGGTAAACAGCGTGTCGACGGGCACGCGGCCCTCGGCGGCCTCGATCACAGACCTCATGACCTCAACGGACATACATACTCCTTTAACCGTAGAAAAAAGCTGCGGAGCGGACAGACCTTCACCGCAGCAAGCCAATAGCCATTGTATGCCCAAACGATGGGTCAACAATACGCCTCTCCGCTTAACGGCACACGCCGCTTGGCGCAATGGGGGCAGGTTACTTTGCACCAATGACAAGGAGTGTCCCAAAGTGCCACCACAGACGATATGAGCAGGACATAAAAACATTGAGAGCCCCTGCTGCATGAAAGA
>CAJMJM010000107.1 GCA_905213725.1 Collinsella aerofaciens | reverse complement strand
CCGTTGTCTTCACTTGGGGCGATGGCAAATAAAACATCAGACGCCGCTTCTGTCGTTGCAGGCAAAGGCAAAATCGTGGGCGGGGTTCTGGCCGCCTTGGCCGTGCTCGTCGTCGTTGCCATCGTGGTGATTAACTCTGGATTGTTTACTGCCACTGATATTCAGATTCAAGGCAGCGAGCATGTGACGAAGCACGATGCTATCCAGCTGATCGATTTGCCCGAGGGAACGTCGCTTTTTAACGTCGATCCCGACCAGATTACCGAGGATCTCAAGCAGAACCCGTGGGTCTCGGGCGTGGATGTCCAGCGTCAGTTCCCGCATACGCTCATCATTACGCCGATGGAGCGCAAGGTCATTGCAATTGCCTATATCAGCTCCGATGACCTTGACTGGGCCATCGGGGATGATGAAACCTGGATCGCCCCGCTGTCGCCGTCGGACGAAGTTGACGACCAGGGCAACGTCATCACGACAGGGCAGGGCTCAAATACCCTGTCCGGCATTGATGCCGCACTGGCGCTCGCTAAGCACTATGGCGCGGTGTTGTTGACTGATGTCTCGGCGGATGTCGCTCCGGTTTCCGGCCAGGCAGTGAGCTCCAAGGCCGTTAAGGCTGGGTTGGATTATGTGCGTGGTTTTTCGAGCGAGTTCTTGGGACAAGTCAAGGATATTTCCACGCCTTCGGTCGAAGCCATCTCGGCAAACCTCAATAACGGCATTGAAGTGTCGCTGGGCGATTCGGACGATATCGTCAAGAAGGAACGCGTAGTCACCAAGTTGCTTTCGCAGGTAGAGGGCGTAACGTATATCAATGTGCGCTCTCCGGGTAACTACACATTTAGGAATGCTCCGACCTCGTAGCGCTGGTTGATGCTTTGTTGAGGGGCCATACCACGCCGTTTATCTGGTTTGTTTGGTTTTCACGGTCAATTATTTGACTGATACGTTCATAATGTGCAACCATAATACGGTTTACCTTTGCATTTACTTTCAACCTGAAGGTTAATGTGCGCAGGGGTCGACCCATGCTATGGCTATAACCTTTGTTCGGAGGACCGACATGCACGAGACAGAGATCAACAACTACCTTGCCGTCATTAAGGTGGTCGGCGTCGGCGGCGGCGGTACCAACGCGGTCAATCGAATGATCGAAGAGGGCATCCGCGGCGTCGAGTTTGTTGCCATCAACACCGATGCTCAGGCACTCGCGATCTCTGATGCCGATATCAAGGTGCACATCGGCACCGACCTTACCCGCGGCCTGGGCGCCGGCGCCAACCCCGAGGTTGGCCGCAAGGCTGCCGATGAGTCCCGCGACGACATTGCCGAGGCGCTCGCTGGCGCCGACATGGTGTTCATCACCTGCGGCGAGGGCGGTGGCACCGGTACCGGCGCTGCTCCCATCGTTGCCGATATCGCGATGAACGAGGTCGGTGCGCTGACCGTCGCCGTCGTGACCAAGCCCTTCACCTTCGAGGGCCGCAAGCGCAAGAAGAGCGCCGAGGAGGGCATTAAGACCCTCTCCGATTGCGTCGACACCATGATCGTCATCCCTAACGATAAGCTGCTCGACATCGCCGAGAAGAAGACCACCATGCTCGAGGCCTTCGCGATTGCCGATGGCGTCCTTTCCCAGGGCACCCAGGGCATCACCGACCTCATCACCGTCCCCGGTATCATCAACCTGGACTTCGCCGATGTTAAGACCATCATGAAGCAGGCCGGTACCGCCATGATGGGTATCGGTACCTCTTCTGGGGACACCCGTGCCGTCGACGCTGCCCAGCAGGCCATCTCCAGCCCGCTGCTCGAGAGCTCCATCGATGGCGCCACGCGCGTGCTGCTCTCCATCGCCGGTTCCAAGGACCTGGGCATCCAGGAGATCAGCGACGCCGCCGACGTTGTCGCCAACGCCGTCGACCCCGAGGCCAACATCATCTTCGGTACCGTTGTCGACGAGTCCCTGGGCGATCAGGTGCGTATCACCGTCATCGCTACGGGCTTCTCCGACTCCAACGTCAACCGTCAGGACGAGCTCTTTGCTGCTCAGCAGTCTCAGAGCAAGGCCGCTGCCTCCGCTGAGCCGCAGCGCACCGCTCCGGCCACCAGCCCGGCTCAGGCCGCTCCGACCCGCAACGTCGGTGGCACCGAGCTTCCTAACTTCGGCAACGATCAGTTCGAGCTTCCCGACTTCCTGAAGCGCGGTAGCTTCTAAGTCGTTCTTTGCATTGTTGCTCACGGGGGCGTGTCCGTATGGACGCGCCCTTTTTATTTCGACTTTGTAAACTAGAACCTCCAATCTCTTTACGTTCCCTTTACGATTGCCTCCAGCGCAGCAGGTATCCTTTTAGAGAAGTATGACAGCCGTATAAACGCGGGCTGTAGCGGCGATGCCGCGGTACTTGTGTTATTAGGAGGCTTTAGTATGGCAGCACGTGCGGACAAAGTTTCGCGTGTCGACCATGATGGAGTTACGTTGGTGGAGGGCGCGACATCCGATGTTCGCTTTGCCTTCACCGAGCGCGCCGGTGGCGTTTCCGAAGATGCGTACTCCTCACTCAACTTGGGCTCGCATGTTGGCGATGACCCCTTTGCTGTTCAAGAAAATCGTCGTCGTGCGCTCGAGGCTATGGGTGCCGCCGAGTGCGAGCACAACCTGCTCGTTCCCAATCAGGTCCATGGTGATCATATCGTTGCGGTGACCTCGAACGGCGCCGATGACCTTGAGGACGTCCGCGAGCAGATTGCCGCGGGCTGCGATGCCATCGTCTGTACGGCGCATAACGTGCCCGTGCTGCTCTGCTTTGCCGACTGCGTTCCCGTGGTGCTGGTGGCCCCTGGCGGATTTGCCGTGGTGCACTCCGGTTGGAAGGGCACGATTGCACGTATTTCTGCCAAGGCGTGCCAGGCGCTTTGCGATGCTGCCGGCTGCGATGCGGGTGACGTTTCCGCCTATATCGGCCCCCATATCTTGGGTGACGAATATGAGGTATCCCAGGAACTCATGGATCGCTTTGCCGCCGAGTTCTCTTGCATCGATGCGAGTACCTCTCGCATGCTCGATCTTTCCGCTGCCATTCGCGAGGCGCTGGTAGATGTCGGTGTCGACGCGGATGATATCGTGGATACCCAGCTTTCGACCGTGCGTCAGAACGACCGCTTTTATTCCTACCGTAACGAGGACGGCACCTGTGGGCGCCATGCTGCAATCGGCGTGATGCTATGAGAAAGATCGTATCGGTCCTGAGCGCCGCTGTGCTTACGCTTACGCTGTGCGCCTGTTCTTCGGGATCTTCTACCTCTTCCATTACCGTGGCCGGCTCCACGACCTGCCTTCCTATCGCCGAGATTGCGGCCGAGGGCTTTAAGGAGGAGACCGGCATCGACGTGCTCGTTTCCGGTTTGGGTTCTTCCGCTGGGATCGAGGCCGTCAGCGCCGGCACGGCCGATATCGCCAGCTCCTCCCGTGGACTCAATGCCGACGAACAGGATTTGGGCCTGACTCCCATCGTCATTGCCCACGACGGTATCGCGGTCATCGTGAACGACGATAACCCGGTCGATAACCTCTCGACCGAGCAGCTCCGCGATATTTACGCCGGCAAGATCACCAACTGGAAAGAAGTCGGTGGCGAGGACCTGAGGATTCAGGTCATCAACCGAGACGAGGCGTCCGGTACGCGCGAGGCCTTCCGTACCATCGTGATGGATGGCACGCCGTTCGATCGCCGCTCGGCCGTTCTTTCGGGTACGGGCCAGGTGCGCGACGTGGTATCTCGTTCGCGTGGGGCCATCGGCTACATTTCGCTGGGCTTCGTCGATAGCCTCAACGCCAAGACCTCGGTCAAGGCCGTCTCGGTCAATCATGTTGAGGCGTCCGAGAAGACGGTCGCGAGTGGCGGCTATCCCATCTCGCGCGACCTTTACTTCTTTGTGAAGGGTGCGCCTTCGCAGCAGGCGCAGGATTACATCGACTACGTGACGTCCGAAAAGATGGACAAGCAGATTCGCGAGGCGGGCTTTATTCCCGTCACCAACGACGAGAAGGGGAGTGAGTAGCATGGAAGCACAGGAAAACTCCCAGACTGAGCAGAATGCTCAGGCACCCAAGAAGCGCGAGCTGGCGCTCGTATCGCGCAGTACCTATATCAAGGAGAAGGCGCTGCAGTGGATCTTCTTTGCCTGCGCGTTTTTGGCGGTCGTTACCGTCATCCTGATTTTTGTCTTTACCACGTACTCGGCGCTGCCCGTCTTTACTGACATCGGTCTGGCGGACTTCTTTAGCTTTACGTGGGCGCCTTCCGAGGGCCACTACGGCATCTTGTCGCTGCTTGCCGGCTCGGGTCTGGTGACCGTCGGTGCGCTCGCCATGGGCGTGCCGCTGGGCGTGGGTACGGCCGTTTACCTGGTCGAGATCGCCGGCAAGCGCGTGCGCAAGCTCATCAGCCCCGCCGTTGACCTGCTGGCGGGCATACCCTCCATCATCTACGGCTTCTTTGGCATGATCATCATCCGCCCGTTTATCGCACAACTGACCGGCGGCCTTGGTTTTGGTGCGCTGACGGCGTGGTTTGTGCTCGCCATCATGATCGTCCCTACCATCACCACGCTTACCATCGATGCTCTCAATTCCATTCCCATGGGCATTCGCGAGGCATCGTATGCCATGGGCGCCACAAAGTGGCAGACCATCTATAAGGTCGTGCTACCTGCCGCGAAGCTGGGTATCGTTGATGCCATCGTGCTGGGTATGGGCCGTGCCATCGGCGAGACCATGGCCGTGCTCATGGTCGTAGGTAACGCCCCGGTTATTCCCGACAGCATTGCGAGCCCCATCTCGACGCTCACGAGCCAGATTGCGCTCGACATGAGCTATTCCTCGGGTCTGCACCGCTCGGCGCTGTTCGGCATGGGTGTGGTCCTGTTTATCATCTCCGCCACGCTGGTGGGTATCGTTCGTCTGATTTCCAAGAAGAAGAGGGGGTAGGCTATGTTCGATTCCGTTGACACGACGGTCGATACGACCTCGTCGCGCGAGCGCATCAAGCGTGCCCTTTCCCACGGCAAGAAGGGCCGCATCAACAAGGACCTGTCCAACAAGATCATGCTTGGCGTGTTTCGTGCCGCTGCCTACATCACCACGCTGGTGCTGGTCGCTATCATCGCCTACGTGGTCATCAACGGCCTGCCACACATCTCGCTCGACTTTATCTTCGGTTGGCCCCAGGGCGTCAACGCCGAGGGCGGAATTTGGCCCACGATCGTCTCGACCGTCTACGTGACGGCGCTCGCCATGCTTATCTGCACGCCGATCGCTGTGCTGGCAGCCGTCTATCTGGCCGAGTACGCCAAGCAGGGCAAGGTCGTCGAGCTCATTCGCTACGCTGCTGACGCTTTGGCCTCGGTGCCCTCCATCGTTATGGGCCTGTTTGGCTACGCCTTGTTTGTCGAGGCTATGGGCCTGGGCCTTTCGATGGTCTCGGCCGCTCTGGCGCTCGCGCTCTTGATGCTTCCCATCGTCATGCGCACCACCGAAGAAGCCATTCGCGCCGTTCCGCGCTATATCCGTTGGGGCGCGTACGGCCTGGGCGCTACCAAGTGGCAGGTCGTCTCCAAGATCGTGCTTCCTTCGGCCTTTGGCCGCATTGCCACGGGCATCGTCCTTGCCATCGGCCGTGCCATCGGCGAGACCGCCGTGGTGCTCTACACCATGGGCCAGGCCATCAATCTACCTATTTCGCCGCTCGATTCCGGTCGTCCCATGACCGTTCACCTGTACCTGCTTGCCAACGACGGCATCAACATGAACGCAGCCTACGGCACCGCGCTCTTGCTGATGGTGATCATTTTGGCCTTCAACCTGTTTGCGCGCTTCCTGTCGCGCAAGCGTCGCTAGTTAAGGAGTCCCATGTCCGTTTATCAGTCCGCTCCCGCGTTGGAGCAAGCGGCCATTACGGCCAAGGATTTCAACTTTTGGTACGGTGACTTTCATGCGCTGACGGGGCTTGACCTCAACATCGCCAAAAACGCCATCACCTCCTTCATTGGCCCTTCGGGCTGCGGCAAGTCGACGTTTTTGCGCTGCATCAACCGCATGAATGACCTGATAAAGAGCACGCGCGTCGAGAGCACCATGACGCTCGACGGCAACGATAACTATGCCGAGAGTGACGAACCGAACGAACACCAACG
>CAJMJM010000106.1 GCA_905213725.1 Collinsella aerofaciens | reverse complement strand
TATGTCGCTCGTTATGAACATCTGCGAGGGCATCTGCGTGCTCAACTTTGGTAAGGTCATCGCCAAGGGCACGGCAGAGGAAATCCAGAACAACGACGCTGTTATTGAGGCATATCTGGGCAAGCAGGATAAGGGGGAGAACTAAATGGCAGAGCCGATGCTTTCCGTCTACAACATCAACGTCTGGTACGGCGCCATCCACGCCATTAAGGACATCTCCTTTAACGTTAACGAGGGCGAGATCGTAGCCTTGATTGGCGCCAACGGTGCCGGCAAGTCCACAACGCTCAAGACCGTCTCGGGCCTGCTGCGTTCCAAGACCGGTTCCATCAAGTTTATGGGCGAGGACATTACTCATACGCCCGCTGATAAGCTGGTTGGTAAGGGCCTGGCTCAGGTTCCCGAGGGTCGTCGCGCCTTTTTGCAGATGACGGTCGAGGAGAACCTGGAGATGGGTGCCTATACGCAGCCCAAGTCCACGGTGGCTCCGGGCCTGGAGCGCGTCTACGAGCAGTTCCCGCGCCTGAAGCAACGGCGTCGCCAGGTCGCCGGCACCCTTTCGGGCGGCGAGCAGCAGATGCTCGTTATGGGGCGCGCCCTTATGAGTAACCCCAAACTGCTTATGCTCGACGAACCTTCCATGGGTCTGGCGCCGATTCTGATTGAACAGATCTTCCAGATTGTCGAGGACCTTCACAAGGCCGGCACCACGGTGCTTCTGGTCGAGCAAAACGCGCAGATGGCGCTTTCCATCGCCACACGCGGTTACGTGCTCGAGACCGGCAAGATCACCATGACCGGCACCGGCCAAGAGCTCCTGCATGACGACAACGTCCGCAAAGCCTACCTCGGAGGCTAACCCACCTAACAAAAGGGGCGCTGACCATCTCAGTCAGCGCCCCTTTTTAAGTTGCGGCGAAATAGGGACTAAATGGGAGTCTCGGAGGCCAAAAGAGTCCCCATTCCACCGCAACTTCATGGGGATGTGTGACAATGCCCGTCGGAAAACATCTGCTGTCTTTTGGGGTCTATCTATGCTGTACGAGTTTTGTGCCGAGAACTTTGAGCGGGTGCCGGCGGCTATCGATGCCGGTGCAAGGCGTATCGAGCTGTGCGACAACCTTGCCGTCGGTGGCACCACGCCTTCGGCCGGCGTTATCAGCGCTACGACCAACTATGCACACGAGCACGATGCACGGGTGATGTGCATGATCCGTCCGCGTGGCGGCGACTTTCACTACAACCAGGACGAGTTGCGTATGATGGAGATGGACCTGGGCCTTGCCGTGAGCGCCGGCGTTGACGGCTTGGTCTTTGGCTGCTGCAAGCCCTGCGCTGGCGGATGGGCACTCGACGAGCTTACGTTGGGCGCCCTCGTGATGGCCGCGGGCTGCGCGACCGAGGAATGCAAGCGTGAGCCCATCGACATCACCTTCCACATGGCATTTGACCAGCTCTCGCCCGAGGCTCAGCTCGATGCGATTGATACACTTGCCGACTGCGGCGTTACGCGCATCCTCACGCATGGCGGCGCTGCCGGTACGTCGATCGAGGATAATTTTGATCACCTGGCTCGTTTAATCGAGTATGCGGGCGATCGTTTGACCATCCTTCCCGGCGGCGGCATCACTACGGCAAATCGCGACACGGTCGCGGCGGCGCTAGGCGTCTCCGAGCTCCATGGCACCAAGATCGTGCCGCTGGAGGTATAACCCGTGGCGCTGGTATTTGACGTTCAGCAGGCGAGCGGTAAGCCTGACGATAATCGTCGCCCTGGCACCGCGTGCCCCTTTTGCGACACGGAGGGGCTTGCCAACATCATCCAGCGCGATGGTGACTGCATCTGGCTCGAGAATAAGTTCAAGACCCTGCGCGCCACCCGTCAAACCGTGCTGATCGAGTCGGCCGATCACGATGCCGACCTGGTGACCTATGAGCCGGATGAACTCCACCATGTGATGCGGTTTGCCCTGGGTTGCTGGCAGCAGATGATTGATTCACAGCAGTATCGAAGCGTGCTCATGTACAAGAACAAGGGTCCGCTCTCGGGCGGTAGCCTCGTTCATCCGCACATGCAGATTGGGGGTTTGGAGCAGGATGACGGCTACACTTCGCTGACTTCTGCCAATTTCGAAGGCATCAATCTCTGGCAACAGGGGAGAATCGCGGTCAACATCTCAACCGAACCGATCATGGGGTTCTTTGAGATCAACGTTTCAGCCCCGCAGGGAATCGCTGCCAGCGATGACACGAGAGACCAAGCCGAGGCGGATCTCTTCGCCGATGCGATCCAGGTAGCTCTGCGCTATATCCTGAACGAGCACCACGGTGGTCGCGCAGAGTCGTATAACCTGTTCTTCTATCACCTGGGCGGTCGGACCATTGCCAAGGCGCTGCCGCGTTGGGTGGCTTCGCCCTACTTTGTCGGCTATCGTTTGGCCCAGGTCAATGCTGAGACCACGCTCGATGTCGATGCGGAGCGACTCCGTGCACATCTGGAGGCGCTCACATCGTAAAGTGAGCGCCCGCACACTGCGGACAGTCTAGCGTGCCATGGCGTCGCGGCCGGCCTCGACCCGCTTGCGCTGGGCGGCGCGCTCCTCGCCGGTTAGACGCTCAAAGAGATGCCCGATAAGCGAGGCGAGTACCTGCTGAAACAGCGTGCCGCACATGACGGGGAATACGACTTCGCCCGGAAAGTATTGCGTGGCGATGACGGCGCCCGAAGAGATGTTACGCATGCCGCAGGTAAAGCACATGGTAGCCGTCTCGCTATATGGCAGATGCAGCGCACGGGCGACCAGAAAACCGATGACAAAGCCGCTGATGGCGAAGGGCAAAATAAAGAGGGCGACTTCCAGGCGCACCGCGTTCATGTGCAGCACGTACTCGCTCATGGCGGTGGAGTTGGAGGCGATAACGCCCATCATCATGTATTTGCAAGCGGTCGAGAGCGCGGGGGAGAGCGTCTCGTGTCCCCATCCACGCGTGAGCTCGTTGATCACGATGCCGAGCACGGCGGGGATGGCGATCATAAAGGCCATGTCTTGCATCATGCTCGGCACATCGATCGAGACGGTGGCACCCAGCAAGAGCTTAAGCGTAAGCGGAATCGTCACAGGGGAGATAACCGAGGACGTCAGGATGATGGTGAGCGCGAGCGGGCCGTTGCCGCCGAACATGCTGATCCACATAAAAGCGGTGACGGCCACGGGCACGCTGTACTCGAGCACGATGCCGCAGACAAGGTTGGGGTTGGAGCCAAAGAAGAGTGACCCTATGGCATACGCCGCGATGGGAATAAGCACTGCCGAGACCAGCAGCGCCAGAATCAGGTGCAGCGGACGGTGGAACACCTCGGCTACCTGGTGAAAAGTGTTGCTGAGCGCGCCCTGAAACGTCATAAAGGCGAAGAGGGCGGGAACAATGGGCTTGAGCACGCCGATCTGCTGGGGAAAGAGCACTCCGAGCGCCACGCAAATCGGAACGATGATCTGCATATGCCCCGCGAGGAACTTTCCCAGTCCAGCCCATTGCTTCATATGTCCCGTGACTCCCTTTATCCGCGAACTCGTTTGTATGGATATGCTAGACGCTCGTATGCGTCCGTGCGGCTGAAACGCTCGATTATTTCGAGGCCATTACCGCCATCGTTTGCCGAAACCGCGGCGCACCGCGGCGTTTTGCGTCCGTGCCGCACGGTATAATAAATCCGTTCAACAGATCTGCCTGCCGAAGCGGGCATACACAGAGGACTCATCGCTATGAACCGTGAGAGGTATCGCGGCGACCTGCCCCTATCGGGGGTGGGCGCCTATGTCATCGCTTAAGACGACGCATCGCTGGGCGGTCGCTCGGCAAAACCCCGAGCTCGAAAAGGAGCTTTCGGCTGGCCTGGGCATACCCGGGCTGGTGGCGCGCATTATGGTTGCGCACGGCATTACATCCATCGAGGAAGGCCAACTGTTTTTGACGCCTTCGCTCGATCGCGACTGGGCGGACCCGCTCGTTATTCCGGGCATGGCGGTCGTCGCCGACCGCGTTGAGCGCGCTGTTCGCAGTCACGAGCGCATCGCCGTCTTTGGCGATTTTGACGTCGACGGCATAACGTCGACTTGTCTGTTGACCGAGGCGCTGCGGATGTTTGGCGCCAATGTCACACCGTTTATCCCGCACCGCTTTGACGAGGGGTACGGCCTGTCGCGTGCGGCGCTCGACCGCGTCAACGAGCTCGCCCAACCCAACCTGATTGTGACCGTCGATAACGGTATTGCTGCCAAGGAAGAGGTCTCCTATCTGGAGAGCCTGGGGATCGATTTGGTGGTCACGGACCATCACGAGCCTTCCGACCAGGTGCCGCAGGGCGTGCCCCTGACCGACCCCAAGCTCGAGGACGAGGGTCCCTCGCGCGAGCTTGCCGGTGCCGGCGTGGCACTCAAACTGGTGCAGGTCCTGGGCGAGCGTTTGGGCAAGCCGTCGTATTGGCGTTCGCTGATAGAGGTCGCGGCGCTGGGCACCGTATCCGACATGATGCCGCTCACGCCCGAGAATCGCGCACTGGTCGCCGAGGGCATCCAGCAGATGCGCGTGACGGCCCGTCCCGGCTATATCGCGCTTGCCGCACTTGCCAAGGCCGATCTTTCTACCATTACGGCCGACGGCCTGTCATTCTCGCTCATTCCCCGCTTAAACGCTGCCGGTCGCATGGCCGATCCCAAGCTGGCGCTCGACCTGCTGCTTGCCCGCAATCCCATCGAAGCAAGCGCGCTGGCGGCTGAGCTCGAAGAAATCAACCGCCAGCGCCGTGAGATCGAGGCGGAGCTCACGCGCGATGCCATGGCAAAGGTCGAGGAGACCTATGACGGCGGACGCGCGATCGTCGTGGGCGGCGAAGGCTGGCACGAGGGTGTCAAGGGCATCGTGGCAAGCCGTCTGACCAACCGCTATCACGTGCCGGCGCTGCTGTTCTCGATCGAGGACGGTATCGCGCGCGGCTCTGGTCGCTCGGTGGGCAAAGTTAACCTGTTTGACGCCGTCGAGCGCTGTTCCGACCTGCTGATTCGTCGCGGCGGACATGCCGGTGCGGTGGGTGTGACCATCGAGGCATCCAAGCTCGATGAATTCCGTCGTCGCCTTTCCGCCGTGCTATCGGAGATTCCCGCCGAGGACTTTGAAGACATCGACGAGGTTGCCGCCACGGTCGACCTTTCCGAATTGAATATCGAGACCATCGAGCAGATTTCCCGCCTTGAGCCGTTTGGCCAGGGTAATAAGGTGCCGCTGCTGGCTGCCGAGGGCGTGACGATGTGTGATCGCGCCGTGGTGGGTAAGACCGGCGAGCACATGCGCTTTGTGGCGACCGATGGCGCCGCGAGTGTGCCGGCTATTATGTTCCGCGTGCCGCAAATCGATAAGCTCATCAACTGCGATAGCGCTGTCGACTTGGTGTTCGAGGCCGTTGCCGAGCATTGGCAGGGTCGTGTGAAGTCCAAGCTCATGGTCAAGGATGTTCTGGTCCGCGATACCACGCTGCCCAGCGTCGACGATCCGGCATGCGAGCTTCGTCGTGGCGTGCAGCCGGCAGACTCCGATCTGCGCCTGGAGTCGCGCAAGCGCGAGACGCTCGCCCAGCTTTCCTATACCGAGCTCACGCGCTCGCTTATCCATAGCTTTATCGGATCGAACCAGCCGCACCGCGCGCAGGTTGAGGCGCTCGACGCCTTGGCCGATCACCAGAGCGTTTTGGCGGTTATGGGAACGGGCCGCGGCAAGTCGCTCATCTTCCATGTGCATGCCGCGCGTGAGGCGGTGCTTCGCGGACGTGCGAGCATCTTTGTCTATCCGCTGCGTGCGCTTGTTGCCGACCAGGCCTATCACCTCTCGTCGACGATGGCCGCGCTCGGCATTGGCGTTGGCGTGCTGACCGGCGAAACCGTGGAGGCCGCACGCGATGACGTGTTCGCCGGCCTAGCTTCGGGCCGCACCGGTATCGTGCTCACGACGCCCGAGTTCCTGTCTATCCACCGTGACCGCTTCGCGCGTTCGGGCCGCATCGGCTTTGTCGTTATCGATGAGGCGCACCACGCCGGCCTTGCCAAGGGCGGCGACCGCAGCGCCTATCTTGACATGCCCGATATCCTCAAAGCCCTGGGCGACCCGGTCGTTATGGCTGCGACGGCCACCGCGACGGCTCCGGT
>CAJMJM010000105.1 GCA_905213725.1 Collinsella aerofaciens | reverse complement strand
AACGTTTCGGGCAGGTTGTGGCCAAAAGCCGCCGCGCAATCCGAATGATCTTCTTTCCATGCACGCAAGAGCGACACGGCCTCTTTGGCATCGGCGATGCCGGACAGATCAGACCCCAACGTCCGCAGCGCCCAACCTGTATAGAAGGTATGCACATCGATCAGGCCAGGCATGATGGTGCGGTCGCCCAGGGCAACTACCTCGTCCGCCTGGGTCAAATACGAAGCCGCCTCGCACTTGGCGCCAACCGCCTCAATTCGATTGCCACGGACCGCTACGAAACCTTCAAACGGCAGGTCCCCCGTACCGGTAAAGACGCTCTTAGACGTCAGTACCGTCAAACGATCAGACATCACAACCACCTACACCGGAAGCATGCCAGAGATTGCCGTTACGATCAGGCCAAAGACGACCATGAAAATGAAGAACTTCCAAATGGTCTTCCACCATTGGCCAAACGAAATCCTAGCCACGGCAAGGCCAGCGACCGTCATGCCCGCCACGGGGCTGATGGTGTTGATGGTCTGGTTGGCAAACTGGAGCGCGGTGACGGCTGCCTCGGGATTGAGGCCCATGAGCTCGGTCAGGGGGCCCATAACGGGCATGGTGAGCGCCGCCAGGCCAGAACTCGAGGGAACCAGCAAAGAGAGCAGGCCAAGGACGATAAACATACACGTGGTGTAGACGGCGGCGGGTGCACCGGCGAGCGCGGTAGCGAGCGCCTGGAGGATGGTGTCGATGATCATGCCGCCCTCGGCGATGACCAGAATACCGCGAGCGATACCGATAACGATGGCAGCGTACGCAAAGTCGGCGAGACCCTTAACGAACTCCTCTGCGATTGTCTGCTGGTCAAGACCGCCCAGGATACCGGCAAGCAAGCCCATGCCAAGGAACACGGCGGAAATCTCATTCATGTACCAGCCCTGGGTAACAAGACCCCAGACGATAATGCCCATACCGCAAGCAAAATCGATAAGCACGAGCTTCTGACGGATAGTGAACTCTTCCTCGATGGAGGCATCGGTCACGGAAAACTCAATACGCTTGAGCTTATCGTCCTCGTACGTAATGGACGACTCGGGGTTTTTCTTGACGCGCATGGCGTAGCGCATGGCCCATGCGATACCGACGGCAGTGAAGATGACCCAAGAAACGGCGCGCAGCCACAGTTGCGGATTGCCCTCGATGCCAATGATGCCTTGGGCAATCAAAACATTAAACGGGTCGATGGTCGAAGCACAATATCCCAGGTTGGGACCAAGGAAGCAGATGATGAATGCCGTCATCGAGTCATAGCCGATACCCATCATGATGGGAATGAAGATGGCATAGAACGGCAGGGCTTCCTCAGACATACCAAACGTAGTGCCGCAAATGGACAGCAACGTCATCGTGATGGGAATGATGAGGATGTCCTTGTTCTTGAGCTTTTTAACCACACGGCTCATGCCGGCATTCAAAGCGTTGGTCTTGGTGATGATTGCGAACGATCCGCCAATCAATAAGACGAACGCAACGACGTCGGCAGCCTCCTGGATACCCTTGGTGGGCGCTTGCAGGACCGCGAAGATATCCTGGCCCAGATTGATGGTCTCGCCGGTCTCGGAATCGGTGTAGTTCTTATCGACCTGTTCATAGGTTCCAGCAACGGCGACTTCACGCTCGCCCGCCGCTGTCGAGATCGTCTTGCGCTGATACTGGCCAGAGGGAACGATCCAAGTCAGGACCGCAAAGACAACGATCAGCAAGAACATGATCGTATAGACATGCGGTAATTTGAACTTAAAACGTCTGTTTGTCTTCTTCGCCTTCGTATCTGACATAGATACCTCCAAAGAACTCGAGGCTGCATCGCATCTCGCTTCAACATTTGCACAATGCAAACGTTCTATGACGTCCCATAGATTACCAGCAGCTTTTTCCTTCATCAAGATAATTTCAAACTGATTGCCGCAACGCGGTTGAACGGTTGCGTTCGCGCCGTGAACGGTATGGAAGCGCCCGATGAGATGATACCACGGGCGCTTCCATTCGCAATGTCCTAGATGTCAAAAACGTAGCGAGACCCAACGATCCGCTGACGACCGATGATAAACGGCCGCCGCTGCTCATCGAAAAAGAAGGCTTCCATATAAAACAAGGGTTCGCCAACGGGAACCGCCAACAGTCGAGCGACCTCGGGCGACGCGCACGCGATCTCGAGCGTGCACGGGTCGGTAAACGCGGGCGTGCGGCCCGTCCGGTTGCGCACGAACTCAAAAATGGATTGGTTAGATAGAGGTGCCGTTGATAGATAGGCGTTGTCCTCGTAAACGTATATGTTGTTCTCGAGCATGACAGGGACGCCATCGGCAGTACGCACGCGCTCAACGCAAATCAAGTCAGTTCCAACGGGAACACCAAAGAACTGTGCTTCGGTGGAATCCGCCGGCAGTATCTTTCTCGAAATGACACACGCCCCCGGTTCCATTCCGTTAACGCGGCATGCGTCCGAAAAACTCTGGACGTCATCCTTCTGGCGAATCTTGCGCTTGAGCTTGGGGGCATTGACAAACGTGCCTTTCCCCTGTCGCTTCGTTAGATAGCCCTGCTGGACGAGCTCCTCAATAGCGCGTCGCACGGTAACGCGGCCAACTTTATAGCTCTCAGCCAATTCGAATTCGTTGGGTATCCGCGCGCCTGCCTTGTAGGCGCCGGAGTTGATTTCGTTTTTGATGATATCGATAACCTGTTGGTACAGCGGTATCGCAGCTTTACCGTCAGTTAGTCCTTCAGTCGGTGGCATATACCCTCTCCCAGCACAATTAATTCTAAAGCGGGCTCAAGGGCATTCAACAAGCCCTTGAGCCCGCTTTGGCATAAAGTATGCTTGTTGCCGCACCAAAATGTCGGGTATTTACTCATCAGACCCGAAAAACGCGCAACTATCGCGCTCTTAAGAAAGCGCGAGCAGCTCCGGCAGCTGGTCGATAATCTTGTCCGCGGCATCCTGGCTAAAGCCGAAGCGTTCCTCGCGCTTGGCAATGACCGTCAGGCCGGCTCGCTTGCCGGCAGTGATGCCATACAGAGAGTCCTCCACACAGCAACAGCGATCCGCGGGCAATCCCAAACGATCTATAGCATGCAGATAGATATCAGGATCGGGCTTGCTGCGCTTGAACTGCTCGCCCGAGACCAAAAACTCAAAGTATTCACGAATGCCGCAGGTACCCAGCACCTCTTCGATATTGTTGAGAGGAGACGACGATGCCAGCGCAACGCGAACCCCACGTTCTTTCAGCCACGCTAGCGTCTCGGCAACGCCGGGGTTGAGCAGTTTTCTATAGTCGCAGGAATACGCGCTCGCCCACACCTCATAGCGTGCCTCGGCAGCCTCGACGCTGAGCTTGCCCAGACCCGCACGCTCATGCCAATCGACGAGCACCTGCTGAAAATCACGGTGCGATGAACCAACAATCGCATTAAGCTCGTCGCGCGTCACAGAAATCTGCAGGTAATCGATAAACTTCTCGAGTTCCTTTTGATAGTAAAACTCGGTGTCGACTAAAACGCCGTCCATGTCAAAGATAACGGCGTCAAACGGAAATGCGGACACGGCACCCTCCCTAACAAAAGGGCGCCTGTAAGCAGGCGCCCGAACCATGCATTATCGGCGATTCTAACCCAGCAGCTTATCCAACGCCACCGCAATACCGTCTTCGTTGTTATTGGCGGTCACCATCTGGGCTACCGCCTTAACCTCATCGACTGCGTTGCCCATGGCAACACCGGTGCCGGCCCACTCAATCATGGACTTGTCGTTCTGGCCGTCACCAAACGATACGACCTCGCTGGCATCGATACCGAGCTTGGGCAGGGCGCCCTCGAGCGCGCGGGCCTTGTCGATACCAGGCGCCGTGTACTCAAAGTACCAGTCGGCCGTAAACATGCCCGAAAGCGTCTGCCTAAAGGGCGCATACATCTCCTCGTAATGCGCCTGCAGGTAGGCCGGATCGCCCGCCGTCAGCAGCTTGTCCACGGGATAAGCGTCCGCGACCTCATGCAAGCTCTCGACCTCGCGGATCTTAAGGTCGCACGCATCGCGCTCGTATTTGACGATGTTTTTCTGCGAGCCATCCGGCAGCGTAATCATGCAGCGATACGAATCCTCGACATGCAGATCGCGACCGAGCGAAATCATAGGGATCACGTCGAAATTGCGCAGATGATCAATCAGACGGTGCAGCTCGTCAGCCGGCATGGCCTGGTCAAAAAGGACCTCATCGGTCTGAGCGTCGACCACATGCGCACCATTAAAGGCAACTAGCAGACCGTCATGGTTTTGAAGGTCGAGCTCCTGCGCCAAGGCGTGCAGTCCCCATGCGGGACGGCCCGAAGCCAAGATGAGCTTAATGCCCGACTCCTGCGCCGCGAGCAGCTTCTCGCGCGTACGCGGGCTGATGACCTTTTGGTCGTTGGTGAGCGTACCGTCGATATCCATTGCGATGGCTTTGATAGCCATATATGCCTCCCCGTCATTGAACAACCTTGTCTGAGCCATCATACAGAACACCCACGGCGACTCTGTCTGCAACGGGAAAAATGTCATATTGTCCCAAACATGAACGGTGCGTGGTCGTGAAGCTTTATCGCTCAGGTCAAATACGTCTGCTAGCGACGCTCCTCCGTCGGTGCACCCTCGACGATCGCGATGCCCGCCGATGCACCCAACGCGCTGGCGCCGGCCTCGATGAATGCACAAGCCTCTTCGTAATTATAGATACCGCCCGCCGCCTTAATTGCCACGGCATCGCCGAGCACCTCGTGCATCAGCCGCACGTCTTCGAGCTTAGCGCCGCCAAAGCGTCTGCCAGTCGATGTCTTAAGGAAGCCCGGCTTAGCCTCCAGCGCAATCTCACAGACGCGACGCTTGGCGGCATCGTCGCCGTCCAGCTTGCACATCTCGACGATCACCTTGTCAGTGATGCCATGCGCGCGACAAAAATCAGCAATGGCAGTCATCTCGCGCTCGATGGCATCAAAATCGCGGTTCTCGACCGACTCCTGATTCAAAACGTAGTCAATCTCGGTAAAGCCGCACACAGCGTATTCCTCAAACCTCGCAAGCTTCTCCTCAAGCGTCATAGTGCCCCGTTGAAAGTCGATAGCGCCGGCAAGAATGATGTCAGAACCCTCGAGCATTGCGCAACCCGTCTCGTACTCCTGCAGGTTCGCAAATACACAACGGAAGTTGTACTTTAGCGCCTTCTCGACATACTGCTCAAATGTGTCCTCGGGGGCATCGATATAGTCGATGTATTTATTGATGGGTTTGGCAAGCGTCATGCTGGGCCTCCTTGTTCAGGACCGACAACCGATTCGTGGCTTCGCGCGAAAAACCACGTTCAATGTACGCCCGATACGCAAGAACAGCGTCCGCATTCCGACAAGTGGTATGAAATTAGCCGTAGAAGTATATTTACGGACTGCAAATGGCGCCGCATGCGGATGCCGACAGCCAGGCACCCCCCTCAATACACCCTCATGCCCATTCAAATAGCAAGGGGCCCGTATCCCAACGGATACGGGCCCCTTTCGGCCATGACCTATCTCAGCAACAAAGACTACTTGCGGTGAGCGCGGTAGAACTCGATCGCACCATCTTATCCGAGCCGGGGCACGTTCGTATAGCGTGGCGCGTGACGGTTGCAAAACCACCCCATTTGAAACAAACGCAAAAAAGTACTTGCAAAGACACGTTCCGACATATAAGTTGATAAAAGACCGCCGTTGCGGTTTTAAGTAGATCGAGCATATGAAGTTTCAGTTTTTAGCGTGTAAGAGAAAGAAGATCGGCAAAGTACAGCCCCAAACGCAATGACAACTTAATGAGGTAACTGCCACATGTGAGGCACCCAGGGCATTGCTGTCTCGATTTTGAGCACGATGCCTTCCGCCTTGCATGGGCCGTTCCATCCCGCCCCTGCAGCAACTGCCTCACGGGCTCATTGAAAACCGCATAGCACCCCAACGTCAGCACATCACCCACGGCAAGCACATCACTCACGACAACCAACACATCAACAAACAGCACGAACATCAACCGATTGGAGAAGCTATGACAAACCACCACGCTGAAGACGGCAATAAGAAAAGCATTCTGGATGCCCGCATTGAGCGAGCATATGCAAACGAATATGACGCCGCCTTTGCCGCCGCGACCATCAAGAACTACGCGTCGCTACC
>CAJMJM010000104.1 GCA_905213725.1 Collinsella aerofaciens | reverse complement strand
ATCGTAGGCACCCAAGTTCACACCGGTCAGCACCACCTCGGGAACGCCGGCCTCCTGGGCCTCACGAACTTGCTCGAGCACGGACTCGACGGGCACGGAGCGCTCGGGGCCGCGTGCCTTCCACACAATGCAATAGGTGCAGCGATGGTTGCAGCCGTCCTGAATCTTCACGCCCAGGCGAGAGCGACCGAGCGCATCGACCACCTCGCCATCGCTGCAGGCGGGAACGCTATCGGACTCAACGCCCAACACCTCGCAGACACGTTCGGCGACATCGATCTTGGACGGCTCGGCGATCACGCGATCCGAAAGCTCCAGCAGCTCCTCGGGAGGTAAATTGACCACGCAACCGGTCACGAGCACATAGGGCTCGTTAGGATGGGCCAGCGCATGACGGACGGCCTTACGGGTCTTGGCCTCGGCCTCGCCCGTAACGGCACAGGTGTTAATGACGATCAGATCGGCATCCTGGGGATCCACAATAGCAAAGCCCAGGCGCATAAGATCGGCAGTGATACGGTCAGACTCAACCCGGTTGACACGGCAGCCGAGGTTGACGACGGAAATATGGGGTGCGAGCACGCGGGCTCCTTAATCGAGGATATCGTCGAGGGCACTCTTGATACGGTCGGTCACCGACTTCTTACCAGAAGCGACGTCATCGCCCATCTCATCGGCAAAAGCACGGAGCAGCTCGCGCTGCTTATTGGAGAGATTGGTGGGAACGACCACGCGCAGTTGCACGACCAGGCGGCCACGCGAACCGCCACCGCCAATGCGCGGCATGCCGTAATTATTGACGCTCACGGTGTCGCCGTACTGGGCGCCGGCGGGAACCGTCACCTTAACGACCTCGTCGGGCATAATGCCCTCGACCTCGATCTCGCAGCCGAGCGCAGCCTGCGCAATCGAGATATCGCTCACCAGGTACAGGTCGTCACCGTTGCGCTTAAAGCGCTCATGGTCGGCAACACGCACGTTGACAATCAGGTCGCCCGAGGGCTCGCCGCGAAGGCCGGCCTCGCCAACGCCGCTCACGCGCAGCTGGCGACCGGTCGAAACGCCGGCGGGAATATCGATGTCGATCTTTTCGTGCGAAGGCGTGCGGCCCTGACCGTCGCAGGTCTCGCAGGGATGGTCGATGACCGTGCCCTCGCCATGGCAGTCGGGGCAAGGCGAGGAAGACTGAACCTGGCCCAAGAACGAACGCTGAACCGTCGTGACATAGCCCGTACCGTGGCAGCGGCCGCACTGCTTTTCCTGTGCGCCCTCTGCCCTACCGGTGCCATTACAGTCCTCGCAAGGAGCAAGGCGGTCATAACTGATCGTCTTTTTGCAGCCGAGCGCCGCCTCCTCAAGGGTCACCGAAAGCGAGATGGCCATGTCACGTCCGCGACGACGCTCACGACGGCTGCGGGCGCCACCGCCGGCACCGCCGCCAAAGAACGACGAGAACAAGTCGTCCATGCCCATGCCACCAAAGATATCGTTGATATCGACGTAACCCGAACCACCAGGGCCGTCGGCAGTGCCGTAACGGTCGTAGTTAGCACGCTTCTGCTCATCGGAAAGAACGGAATAGGCCTCGTTGAGCTCCTTGAACTTGGCCTCGGCCTCGGGGTCGTCCGAAACATCCGGATGTACGGTACGGGCCTTCTTTAGAAACGCGCGCTTAATCGTCCGCGCGTCGGCATCCCTGTCGACGCCAAGCACCTCGTAGTAATCCCTATTTTCCGACACGACCGAATCCTTCCGACTTTCATTATTGTCACAGTGCGTCCTATACCCAAGCTGGGGCGGCCGCAAACAGAGGGTTTGATGTTATTGCATTTGGTACGGCGAAAGCATGGCCCGTTGCGAGCAGCTTGCGAACCAAACCGACACGAGCGCGAACATGAAGCCGTTGGCAAAACCGTTGGCAAACTGCATCGCACCGCGCTTCCACCACAGCAGGCTGCGATGAAGCACACCGTCCGAAAGCACCATGAAAAGACCCATGGTAAACGGAATAAAGCACATCACGGCAAAGGCCGAGAACACGCCCGAGATGGCCGAGAGTACCAAAAACGGCGCCACGATGCCCATCAGGTAAAAACCGGTACGAGCTTTGCCTTCCAAGCGCTCGGCTTCAACATGGGCGCGACCGACCAGGTCGCCGCCCGCGGCACCGTTGGTGCCAGCATGACCCATGCCGCTAATGCGGACCTCATCGCCATCGTGCGTGCCGGCAGGAAACTCAATCGTCTGCTCGGAGGTTATGCGAGTACGACCGCTGCCGCCGCAATCGGGGCAGGGGTCGGCGACGACCTTACCGGAACCGCCGCACTCGGGGCAGACCGACTGGAACGTGCCGGCACCGAACAGGAAGGACAGGTCGACATCGATGTGGCCGCGACCACCGCAGCTCGGACAGGTATGTGCATGCTCGGACGAGACAGAACCCGAGCCTCCGCAGTGACCACAGGTATCGAAGCGCGTATAGCGGACGGTCTTGCGGGCACCGCCCTTGGCCTCCTTGGCGTCGAGCTTAATATCGACGACCACGTTGGCGCCGTTCTCGGGATTGTAGGCAGCCTGCCCGCGACGCGGCTGGCCCCAGGCGCCACCAAAGGGAAAGCCGCCCTCAAAGGGATTGCCATAGCCCGCGCTACCGGCGTAGCCGCCGCCATAGGGCGAAGCCGTAGGAGCGCCGGCGAAGGGATTGCCCGAACGCATGGCGTCGTAGCGCGACCGCTTCTGCTCGTCCGAAAGCACGGCGTAGGCCTCGGAAACCTCTTTGAACTTTTCCTCGGCATCCGGTTCTTTGTTGACGTCCGGATGGAGCTTGCGGGCCTTTTGCTGGAAGGCCTTCTGTATATCACGCGAGGTGGCGTCCTTGGAGACACCCAAAATCTCGTAGTAATCTTTTTCGTTCATCGTCGCCATGCGCGGCAACCTCCTGCTCACAGCAGCGTATATATTGCGGTAATTCTACCCGAGCGGCCTAGGCTAGACCCCAAAACAGCTCGAACAGCACATTTCCATCGAGCCAGCCCAAGTGGGTGGGCGCTAAACGAGCGTGGGCACGACCTGCGATAACGTCTTTCGAGGTGACGCGCCCCGCAAGCCCCTCAACGCCGTCGGGCACCCAGGTGGTAAGGCCAAACTCGAGCGCACGGTCACAGGCCGCCGCCAACTCATCTGCAGCGATCACGTTTGCCGAGCGAACCAACAGGTCGGGCCCAATGCCACGCGTCATGCGGCAGGCGAGCATCAAATCCTCGGCCGTAGCCTCGCGCTGCGACAGATACTCGGCATCAAACGTCGTCGCGGCATCGTCGCGTTGCACCAAGCGCACGCGATATGCATCGCCGCGAGCAGGCACGTCGGGAAACAGCCCGGCCAAGCGATCGAAATCCTCGGCGTCGAGCATGCCGGCGGCAGAGCGACCCAAACCCAGATAGCCCTGTCCGGTCCAATAGGCAATGTTGTGGGCACACTCATGGCCGTCGAGCGCGTAGCTTGCCACCTCATACGGGTGATAGCCGGCCGCACCCAGGCGCTCACGCGCCGCGTCCATGCATGCAGCCTGAAAATCCTCGTCGGGCTCGAGCGACTCGTCGCGACACGCCATGCGGTAGAGCGAAGTGCCCTCCTCGAGCGTGAGCGGGTACACCGACACATGATGCGGCGCCGCCGCCAACACACCATCGAGCGTGCGCTGCCAGCTTACGGCGGTCTGCCCGGGAAGTCCGCACATCAGGTCGCAGGACACATCGAGCCCTGCGTCCTTGACAGTCGCGATGGCAACGAGCGCCCGATCGGCATCGTGAATGCGGCCGATGGCGGCAAGCTCGGCGTTGTCGAGGGTTTGGACTCCCAGAGAAATGCGCGTGACGCCCACCCCGGCAAGCGCCGCCGCAAGCTGCGAAGTCAACGACTCAGGATTGGCCTCGCAGGTAAACTCAACAGGCTTGCACCACGCCGAGATACGCCAGGCAAGTTCTACCAGACGATCCCCCGCCAGCGACGGCGTGCCGCCGCCAACATAGACGGTACGGATCTGCGCAAGCGCCCCGACGTCTCCAAAGGCATCAAGGCGCGCATACATCTGCTCAAAATAGGCATCGAGCGCAGCGCTCAGGTCGCACGGAGCAAAACTGCGCGAGTCAAAGTCGCAGTACCGGCACTTTTGGGCGCAAAACGGCACATGCACGTACAGCGCGGTAACGGCCACCGTTAGGCCTCCAGCGGATGAGCGGGCACCGACTCGCCGGCGGCAAGTGCGGCCTCGCAGGCCACCACATCGCGCTCGATATCATCGCCCAATGCCATGAACTCCTCGTATGTGGAGCAACGCACCACTTGGGCGCGCCAGGCCGCAGCATGAGGCATCCCCTTTAGATACCAGCTTGCGTACGTACGGGCACGCGACATGAGCGGCAACAGCTCGTGCGTGAGCGTCAGGTGCTCGCGCAGGGCATCCAGGCGCTCGACCGAGCTACGTACCGGTACCGGCGCGCCATCGAGCGCAAGGGCGCGGGCATCGCCGAACACCCAGGGATTGCCATAGATACCGCGCGCGATGAACACGGCGCTGGCGCCGGAGTTGCGCAGATGCTCCGCGGCATCCTCGGCGCAGAGCACGTCGCCCGAACCGATAACGGGAATCTCGACGGCGTCGGCCACCTCATCGACGACCGACCAATCAGCCTGGCCCGTATAGAGCTGCGTGGCACAGCGACCATGTACCGCCACCGCAGCGGCCCCTGCCCCCTCGAGCATCTGGGCAAACGTCGCGGCATTGCGGTCTTCGGCGTAAAAGCCCTTGCGGATTTTTACGGTCACGGGCACGTGCGCCGCGCCCACCGCCGCCTCGACGATGCGCTCGGCCAGCTCGGGCGTACGCATAAGCGCCGAGCCCTCGCCCTTGGTGACGACCTTGCGAGCCGGGCAGGCCATGTTGATATCGATCAGCGACAGGCGATCGCCCACACGCTCCTCGACGGCAGCGACAGCGCTCGCAAACTGATCGGGCTTGGAGCCAAAGAGCTGCACGCAGATCTGCTGTTCCTCATCGGCAGGCAGCACCAGGCGCCACGTCTTATTGCTGGCATAGGCAAGGCCCGCCACGCTCACCATCTCGCTATAGGCAAGATGGGCACCGCGGCGGCGGCACATGATGCGATAGGCGGGATCGGTCACGCCGGCCATGGGGGCCATAAGGAACGGCTGCTCGGCATAGGCACCCAGCAGCCGCGTACTGTATTCAGAAAGCGCCATGGACCTACTCGTCCACCTTGAGGATCGCCATAAAGGCCTCCTGCGGGACCTCGACCGAACCGATGGCCTTCATGCGCTTCTTGCCCTCTTTCTGCTTCTCGAGCAGTTTGCGCTTACGCGAAATATCGCCGCCGTAGCACTTGGCCAAAACGTCCTTGCGGCGCGCCTTGACGGTGGAGCGGGCGATAATCTTGTTGCCGATGGCACCCTGAATAGGCACCTCGAACAGCTGGCGCGGAATGATTTCCTTGAGCTTGTCGCACAGGCCGCGGGCCAAGCCATAGGCCTTGTCCTTGTGCACGATAAACGAAAGCGCGTCCACCTCGTCGCCCGAAAGCAGGATATCGAGCTTGACGAGCTCGGAGGGACGATACTCGTTGAACTCATAGTCGAGCGAGGCATAGCCCTTGGTGCGGCTCTTGAGCTGGTCAAAGAAGTCTAGGATGAGCTCGGCGAGCGGCATGTCGAAACGCATCTCGACCGATTTGCTCGTGAGATGGATCATGTCGGTCGTAATGCCACGGTGCTCGATAGCGAGCTGCATGACGGCGCCCGTATACTCGGGCGGGCAGATGATCTTGGCTTTAAGGTAGGGCTCCTCGATGCGCTCAATGCGCGTGCCCTCGGGCAGATCCTGTGGGCTGCGAACATCGAACATCTCGCCGTCGGTCTTGTAGACGTGGTAGTCCACCGAGGGGCTCGTGGCAATGAGGTCCAGATTGAATTCGCGCTCCAGGCGCTCCTTGACGACCTCCATATGCAGCAGGCCCAAGAAGCCCACGCGGAAACCAAAGCCGAGCGCCACTGAGGTCTCGGGCTCCCACACCAACGACGGGTCGTTGACATGCAGCTTATCGAGAGCGTCGCGCAGGTTCTCGTAATCCTTGTTGTCGATTGGGAACAGGCCCGTATAGACCATGGGCTTGGCCTCGCGGTAGCCGGGGAGCGGCTCAGGGCAGGGGTTCGACGCCCAGGTAAGGGTGTCGCCCACACGAACGGCCTCGGGGTCCTTCAGACCCGTGACCACGTAGCCCACCTCGCCGACCGTCAGTGCGAGATCGGA
>CAJMJM010000103.1 GCA_905213725.1 Collinsella aerofaciens | reverse complement strand
CCTCCTATCCTTTCCCCCTTCCCCCCCTCCCCTCCCCTCCCCCCCCCCCTCCCTCGCCCCCCCCCCCCCTCCGCCCTCTTTTTCTTCTTTTTTCTTTCCCCCCCCCCCCCCCCCCCCCCCCGCCGCACACTGGGAACGTGCCACGCACTTTACCTGCGTAAACAATGTGAGTGAAATATGAATCTCGATGGATACGCCCGCAGCCGTGTATACTAAACAGCTGTGTGTAACCAGGGGAGTATTCTGGCTGGACAAAATGCCTGCTTAATAGGGTTGTCAGGTAGTCCGGGCGAAATACAAGGCTGGGGAGCACGTCGTGTAAGTAGTGGTCCTCTAGGGGCGTACGCTCGGTGGTGTACGCATTGTCCCAAGACCACGCGAGAGTTGGGATCATATCTTGATCAGCATGATTCTCGGCCGCAAGATTGGCATGACCCAGGTTTGGGACGAGGACGACAACGTCGTTCCCGTCACGGTCATCCAGGCTGGCCCCTGCGCTGTCTCGCAGGTTAAAACTCAGGCAACCGACGGCTATGACGCCGTCCAGATCGGTTTCGGCGACATCAAGGCCAAGAACGTGAACAAGCCCATGGCTGGTCACTTCGCCAAGGCTGGCGTCGAGCCTGTCCGCTTCCTTCGTGAGGTCCGCGTCGAGAACGGCGAGGAGCACAAGGTCGGCGAGGTCGTCACCGTCGCTGATTTCGCTGATGTCGAGAAGGTCGACGTCATCGGTACCTCCAAGGGTAAGGGCTTCCAGGGTCGCATCAAGCGCTGGGGTCAGCGCCGCGGTCCTATGACGCATGGTTCTCACTTCCAGCGTCACCCCGGTTCTATCGGTCAGTGCGCCTATCCTGCGCGCGTCCTCAAGGGCGTCAAGATGGCCGGTCACATGGGTAACGAGCGCGTTACCGTCAAGAACCTTTCCGTTGTCCGCATCGATGCCGAGCAGAACCTCATCTTGGTCAAGGGCGCTGTCCCGGGTGCCAAGAATGGTCTCGTCGCCATCCGTATGGCCTAAGGGCCCAGCCCAATTAGACCAGCGTCATACCAAGGAGAACACTTAAATGGCAAAGTTTGAAGTAAAGAACAGCGAGGGCAAGAAGGTCGCCGAGGCCGAGCTCGCCGCTGAGGTGTACGGCATCGAGCCGAACATCCACGTTATGCACCACATCGTCAAGTGCCAGATGGCCTCTTGGCGTCAGGGCACCCAGTCTGCTAAGGGTCGCTCTGAGGTTTCCGGTGGCGGCAAGAAGCCTTGGCGTCAGAAGGGCACCGGCCGTGCCCGCCAGGGTTCCATCCGTGCTGCCCAGTGGCGTCACGGTGGCGTTGTCTTCGCCCCCAAGCCCCGTTCCTACGCTAAGCGTATGAACAACAAGGAGGTCAAGCTGGCTATGCGCTCCGCGCTGTCCGCCAAGCTGGCCGATGGCGAGCTCGTGCTCGTCGACGACTACGGCTTCGAGAAGCCTTCCACCAAGGCTGCCGTCGCCATGCTCAAGGCCCTCGGTCTTGAGGGCAAGCGTCTGACCATCATCGTTCGCGATGAGGACGTCAACGCCTACCTGTCGTTCCGCAACATTCCCAAGACGTTCATCATCACCGCTGACGAGGCCAACACCTACGATCTCGTCAACAACAACGCTGTGCTGATGCCCGCCGACATCGCCGCTCACTTCGGGGAGGTGCTTGCATAAATGACCGCCCACGAGATCATCATCCGTCCGATCGTGTCCGAGCGTTCCTTCTCCGGCATGGAGCTGAACAAGTACACGTTCGAGGTCGCCAAGGATGCTAACAAGTATCAGATCAAGGACGCTGTCGAGGAGATCTTCGGCGTCAAGGTCGTTCGCGTGAACACCCTGACGGTCAAGCCCAAGACCAAGCGCGTGCGCTATGTCGCCGGCAAGACCCGTTCTTGGAAGAAGGCCATCGTCACGCTGGCCGAGGGCGACACCATCGAGGTCTTTGGCAACCAGGCCTAAGACTCGCTGCTGTTGAGTGAGCTCATGCCTCCCAAATAGGGGAGGCGGGAGCTCAAGGTTTTGGGCGTATAAAATGGACACGCCCGGAACCGTGTATACGTCCGGTGTCATCGCACCCGAGGCAGAACCTCGAATCCCTGTCTGCGATGGCTAACGGATTCCTATTGAAAGGGATTGTAATGGCTGTAAAGCACCTTAAGCCGACCTCCGCTGGTAGGCGTTGGCAGACGATCTCCGACTTCTCCGAGATCACCTGCACCAAGCCCGAGAAGTCTCTTCTCGAGCCCCTGCCCAAGAAGGCCGGTCGTAACAACAACGGCCGCATCACCACCCGCCACCAGGGCGGCGGCGTGAAGTGTCGTTACCGCGTGATCGACTTCAAGCGCAACAAGGACGGCGTGCCCGCCAAGGTTGCCACGATCGAGTACGATCCGAACCGTTCCGCTCGCATCGCTCTGCTGCACTACGCTGACGGTGAGAAGCGCTACATCCTGGCCCCCAAGGGCCTCGAGGTCGGTCAGACCATCATGTCCGGTTCTGACGCCGACATCAAGCCGGGCAACGCTCTGCCCCTCGCCGACATCCCCGTCGGTACGCTCATCCACGCCGTCGAGTTCCAGCCGGGCAAGGGCGCCGCTATCGCCCGTTCCGCCGGTAACTCCTGCCAGCTGATGGGTAAGGAGGGCAAGTACGCCATCGTCCGTATGCCTTCCTCCGAGATGCGCCGCATCCTCGTTACCTGCCGCGCCACCGTCGGTGAGGTCGGCAACGCCGATCACTCCAACATCGTCATCGGCAAGGCCGGCCGTAAGCGTCACATGAACGTGCGCCCGACCGTCCGCGGTACCGTCATGAACCCTGTCGACCACCCGCACGGCGGTGGCGAGGGCAAGAACCACACCTCTGGTCGTCCCTCTGTTACCCCCTGGGGTAAGCCGACGAAGGGCCTTCGTACGCGCAAGAAGAAGAAGGTCTCGAACCAGCACATCATTCGTCGCCGTAAGAAGTAATTTCGGATACCGAGTTTTAGGAGAAAGCACTTATGAGCAGAAGTCTCAAAAAGGGCCCGTTCGTGGAGACTCGCCTTCTCTCGCGTATCACCGCGATGAACGAGGCTGGCAAGAAGGACGTCGTGAAGACCTGGTCCCGCGCGTCCACCATCTTCCCCGAGATGGTTGGTCACACCATCGCCGTCCACGACGGCCGCAAGCATGTGCCCGTGTATGTTACCGAGTCCATGGTTGGTCACAAGCTCGGCGAGTTCGCGCCGACTCGTACGTTCCGTGGCCACAAGGCCAAATAGGGGGTTAACCGTAAATGGCAACTAAGTCTATTGAAACTGAGGCCACCGAGGTTCGCGCCGGCGCTAAGTACGTGCGTGTTTCCCCCAGCAAGGCCCGCCTGGTGGTCGATCTGATCCGCCGCAAGCCTGTCGCTCAGGCCTTCGACATCCTCCACTTCTGCGACCGCGCCGTCGCCGTGGATGTCGAGAAGGTTCTCCGTTCCGCCGTTGCGAACGCCGAGAACAACAACGGTCTGCGTGCCGACAACCTGGTTGTCGCCGCTGCCTATGTTGACGAGGGTCCGCCGCTTAAGCGCATCCGTCCCCGCGCCAAGGGTTCCGCTTCTCGCATTCTGAAGCGTACTTCCCACATCACCGTCGTCGTTGCTCCTCGAAAGGAGGCGTAAAGCTGTATGGGTCAGAAAGTCTACCCCACCGGCTTCCGTCTTGGCATCACCGAGAACTGGCGCTCCCGCTGGTTCGCAGAGAAGGATTACGCTAAGACCCTCGGTAACGATCTCGAGATCCGCAAGTACCTCGAGAAGCGTCTTTCCCGCGCAGCTGTCTCCCGCGTCGAGATCGAGCGCGCTGGCGACAAGGTGAAGGTCATTATCCTCACCGCTCGCCCCGGCGTTGTCATCGGTAAGAAGGGTGCCGAGATCGATACCCTCCGCACCGAGCTCGAGAAGGTCGCTGGCGTCTCCAAGGGCCAGCTCTCCGTCGACGTTGTCGAGATCAAGCGCCCCGAGCTCGACGCCAACCTCGTTGCTCAGTCTATCGCCGAGCAGCTCGAGGGCCGCGTTGCCTTCCGTCGCGCTATGCGCAAGGCTGTCCAGTCCGCCCGCAAGGCCGGCGCCAAGGGCATCCGTATCCAGTGCTCCGGTCGTCTCGGCGGTGCCGAGATGGGCCGTCGTGAGTGGTACCGCGAGGGTCGCGTGCCTCTGCACACCCTCCGTGCCAAGATCGACTACGGCACGGCTGTCGCCAGCACCACCATGGGCGCTTGCGGCGTGAAGGTCTGGATTTACCTGGGCGAGAAGCTCCCGGGCCAGCCTGTTCCCAACCCTGCACTCGAGGGCTCTTCCCGTCCTCGTCGTCGTAACTCCGAGAGGAGGGGTCAGTAGTGCTTGCCCCTAAGCGTATTCTTCACCGCAAGGTGCAGCGTGGCTCCATGAAGGGCCAGGCCAAGGGTAATACCGAGCTGCATTTCGGCGAGTTTGGTATCCAGGCTCTCGAGGCCCATTGGATCACCAACCGTCAGATCGAGGCCGCTCGTATTGCCATGACCCGCTACATGAAGCGTGGCGGTCGTGTCTACATCACGATCTTCCCCGATAAGCCCATCACCAAGAAGCCTGCCGAGACTCGCATGGGTTCTGGTAAGGGTAACCCCGAGGAGTGGGTGGCCGTCGTCAAGCCCGGCCGCATCATGTTCGAGGTCAAGGGTGTTCCCGAGGAGGTCGCTCGCGAGGCTCTGCGTCTTGCGCAGCACAAGCTCCCCATCAAGACCAAGATTGTTGCTGCCAAGAACGCTGAGCAGCGCATCGAGAAGGAGATGGCTGAGGAGGCCGCTCTCGAGGCCAAGTGGGCTGCTGAGGACGCCGCCGCCGCCAAGGAGGAGAACTAATGAAGCCCGCAGAGATTCGTGAGCTCTCGGACGCTCAGCTCGTTGAGAAGCTGAAGGAAATGCGCGCCGAGCTCTTTAACCTTCGTTTCCAGATGGCCACCAGCCAGCTGGACAACACCGCTCGCGTCAACACCGTGAAGAAGGACATCGCTCGCGTCCTCACGGAGCAGCGCGCCCGCGAGATCGCAGCGGAGAAGTCCGCTGTCGCCGAGTAGGACCTAAGGAGAGAACATGACTGATTCGCGTAACTCGCGTAAGGTCCGTACGGGTGTCGTTACCTCCGTCTCCGGTGCCAAGACCATTGTTGTCACCATCACCGAGCGCAAGCGTCACCCCAAGTACGGCAAGATGATGACCAGCTCCAAGAAGCTGCACGCTCACGACGAGGAGTGCACGGCTGGCGTGGGCGACACCGTCCGCGTTATGGAGACCCGTCCTATGTCCAAGATGAAGCGTTGGCGCCTCATCGAGGTCGTCGAGCGCGCTAAATAAGCAGTCGCTCTTACGACTTGTACGTTTCCGAAGATGTGCGTATGCCTGGCTTGCATACCACAGGCCGTATAAAGGCAGCGCACCTCTCTTCGGTTCTTAGTTCGGAGGAACATCTACCATGATTCAGATGCAAACCATGCTGAACGTCGCCGACAACTCCGGCGCTCGCAAGATTCGCTGCATCAAGGTGCTTGGCGGTTCCAAGCGTCGTTATGCAGGCATCGGCGATGTGTTCATCGGTGCTGTCCAGGAGGCTACCCCTGGCGCCAACGTCAAGAAGAAGGACGTTGTCCGTTGCGTCGTCGTTCGCACCGTTAAGGAGATCCGCCGCAAGGATGGCTCCTACATTCGCTTTGATGAGAACGCCTGCGTTGTCATCAACAACGATGGTTCGCCCGTCGGCACCCGTATCTTCGGGCCCGTCGCTCGCGAGCTTCGTGACAAGAAGTACATGAAGATCGTCTCGCTCGCTCCCGAGACCCTGTAGTTAGGGGAGATATATGTATATCAAGAAGGGCGATAAGGTCCAGGTTCTCTCTGGTAAGGATCGCGGCAAGCAGGGCGTTGTCCTGCGTGCTCTCCCCGCCGAGAACAAGGTCGTTGTCGAGGGCGTTTCGGTCGTCAAGAAGGCCGTCAAGCCCAACGCTGCCAACCAGCAGGGCGGCATCGTTTCGCAGGAGGCTCCTATCGACGCCTCCAACGTCAATCTCGTTTGCCCCGAGTGCGGTAAGGTTACCCGCGTCGGTCACGAGAAGGACGGCAAGAACAAGCTGCGCGTCTGCAAGAAGTGCGGCCACAAGTTCTAAGCTGCCCGCAACATCAAGTTGCTAGCAAAGGCCCGGATGCCCCACGGCACCCGGGCCTTTTTCTATCCCTACTCATTGGGGACAGACTTAAATGAGTAGTCGTTGAAATGCCGGAACCTGGGTGCGTTCCTTTTCTGTCGGCAGATAGGTA
>CAJMJM010000102.1 GCA_905213725.1 Collinsella aerofaciens | reverse complement strand
ACGAGATTGACGGTCGTGCCCATAAAGAGTTGTTTTTGGCCGAGTTTTTTTTTTATATTTTTGGTTCGACCAGCGAGATCTACACCCGCGTGGCGGTGCTGCTCAACATCACTCCCGACCACTTGGGCTGGCATAAGAGCCATAAGAACTACGCGCTTGCCAAGATTAAACTGTTTGCCAATATGGTCGATGACGATCTGGTGGTTGTCGACGTCGAAGACGCCGGCATTCACGAGTTCGATGAGTACATCTACACGCCGGGTCGTCGCTTCTGCAAGGTTGCCATTGACGAGCCTGAGGGCGAGGATGCCGCCTTTGTGCGCGATGGCAAGATGATCGTGCGCCTGAAGGGCGTCGAGACCCCGCTCATCGCTACATCCGAGCTCAAGATCTCGGGCCATCACAATGTAATCAATGCCCTGTGCGCTGCCACGGCTGCCCTGGCAGTCGGTGCCGATGTCGATGGCGTCTGCCGCGGTCTGGCCTCGTTCCAGCCGCTCGAGCACCGCGTGGAGCCGTGTGGCGAGATTGACGGCGTGCGCTACGTCAACGATTCCAAGGCGACCAACACCGATGCGGTCGAGAAGGCACTGACGGCATTTCCCGATGACGACGTGATCTTGCTGCTCGGCGGCCACGATAAGGGCACGCCGCTCACGGACTTCGCACGCGTTGTTATGGATAACGTACGCTCGGTCGTCTGCTTTGGCGATGCGCGCGAGCGCTTCACCGCCGCTATGGACGAGGCCGATGTCGATGGCGATGTGGATATCGCCCAGGCGGATGACCTGCGCGATGCCGTGGACGTCGCCCGTTCGCTGTCGAGCCGTGGTGACGTGATCTTACTTTCTCCTGCCTGTTCTTCGTTCGATGAGTTCTCGGGCTATGAGGAGCGCGGCCGCGTGTGTAAGGACTATGTGGCCCAGCTTGCCGCTGCGGCGAAATCGCAAATGGAATAGGGGTTGCCGGTGAGAGAGGAGAGCCCCCGACAAGGTATGAGGAGGCCCGACTCGGACCGTGCTTCCTCGCGGCGCAGCACACCGCGTTCCGGTCGCGGCGGGCAGACGTTTAGCGAACGCTATATTGCCGGCGTTCCCGCCCGTATCATGCGCCCCCGTTTGATATTCATGGCCTGCCTGTTTACCTTGGTGTGCTTTGGCCTGCTGATGGTGTACTCGGCGTCTTCGGTCGAGGCGCTGCACGAGAATGGCTCGGCGACGTTTTTTCTGTATCGACAAGCCGCGTTTGCCGGAGTTTGCGTGCTGGCTATGGTTGCCATCGTGCGCATCTTGCCGGACAGTTGGTTTGGGGAAGACGTGCTCAGGATCTTCCTCATCGGCATGATGGGGCTACTGCTTCTGGTGTTCTTGGTGGGCAGCGGCAGCCGTGGCGCCACGCGCTGGCTCAACATCGCCGGTATTCAGTTCCAGCCTTCCGAGTTTTTAAAGCCATTTGCCATTGCGTATTCGGCCATCATGCTTGATCGTTTCTTTTCGCCCGGTGGCAACATCAACGAATTCCTTCGCAAGATGGGCATCTACTTGGGCATTTCGCTCTTTCTGATCTTTATCCAGCCCGATTTCGGTACTGTCCTGATCATCCTGTTGACCCTCATGTGCATGGCGTTGTTTGCGGGTCTCGACCCCAGATTTATCATCGGCGTGCTAATCTTCGGCATTCTCGTGATCGTGATTGCGCTTGTTGCAGAGCCGTACCGTATGGTGCGTATTCAGGTTGCCTTGAACCCTTGGGCCGACGAGTATGGTGACGGCTATCAGGCCACGCTTGCCATCATGGCCTTTGCCTCGGGCGGTCTGTTCGGCCGTGGCATCGGCAACTCAACCATGAAGTACTCGTATCTGCCCGAGGCGCACAATGACTACATCCTGGCCATCATTGGCGAGGAAGTCGGTTTTGTCGGAACCGTGCTGTTCTTCTTGGTGTTTGCGATGCTGGTCTACTCGGCGTTTCGCATTGCCGAGCAGGCGACCGATCGTCGGGGCGCGCTTATGGCGTCTGGCTCCGCGGTCATTCTCGCGGTGCAGTTTTTGATTAATGCGCTTGGCATCCTCAACGTGTTTCCCATGACGGGCAAACCGTTGCCGTTTATTAGCTACGGCGGTTCGTCGATTATTGTGTCGCTTATGCTTGCCGGGTTGATCCTGCGCGTTTCGTACGAGAGCGCCCGTCGCGATGAGTACGACCGTCGCCGCGAGAGCTTTGCCGTTATGGATGAGAGTACCGCCGGCGTGCCCCACGTGCGCGGCGAGCGATCTTCGCGTAACGGTTTTACCGTCCTGGATGGCTCTGCGACCGAGCCGGCAGCCCGCCCGCGTCAGCGAACGGCGCCGCAAGGTCGTCCTCAGCGCCCCAGCCCTCGCAACGCGGGCGGCGGATATAATCGAATCGATTTGAACTCGGACCCGTCGGCGCGTCTGCGTACCGACGACCAGGGACCGCGTGTACGAAGGGACTACCATGACCGATAAAATGACCGTTGCTATTGCAGCCGGCGGCACGGCCGGGCACATCAACCCCGCGCTCGCCTTGGCCGAAGAGCTGCGTGACCGTGGCCACCACGTTGTGTTCGTGGGCCAGTCGCGCAAGCTCGAGGGGCGTCTGGTCCCCGAGGCTGGGTTTGATTTTGTGCCCATTACGGTCACGGGCTTCGACCGCTCCCGTCCTTGGACGGCGCTGACCTCGCTGTGGCGTGTCAACAAAGCCAAGCGTGCGCTCGCCAGTCATTTCTCAAAGGTCGGCAAGCCCGATGCCGCCATTGGTTTTGGTGCCTATGTCGAGGTTCCGCTGCTGGGGTGGTGCAAGGGCGCGGGCGTTCCGTATCTGCTGCATGAGCAGAACTCTGTTCCGGGCCTGGCCAACAAGATGATGAACTCCCACGCCGCCCGCGTGTGCATCTCGGTGCCGGCAGCGCGTTCGGTCTTTGAGCGCGAAGGTGACCCTGACCACGTGCTCATGACCGGCAACCCCGTACGTCGCTCGGTGATCGAGGGCGATCGCGCTCGCGGCCGCAAGGCACTTGGCGTTCCCGAGGACGCTACGCTGCTGCTCGTCTTTGGCGGTTCACTTGGCGCCCAGCACCTCAACGAGCGTGTGGCTTCGCTCAAAAACGAGCTGCTTTCGCGCAAGAACCTCTATGTGTTGCATTCGACGGGTGCCGACGGCTTTGAGGAGACCGAGCGCGCTTTGGCGCTGACGCCCGAGGAGGCGAAGCGTTACCGCGTCCAGCCTTACATCGACAACATGGGCGATATGCTGGCTGCTGCCGATTTGGTGCTCTCGCGTTCGGGCGCATCGAGCGTGGCCGAGATCGCTGCACTCGCCGTGCCTTCGGTGCTCGTGCCGTACCCGCATGCGACGGCCGACCACCAAACCACCAATGCCCGTTATCTGGTCGACGCTGGGGCCGGCGTGCTCTGCGCCGATGCCGATATCGACGGTTCTGCCTTTGCCGATGAACTGCTGCACCTGGTCGATGACGCGGCGGCGCGCGACGCCATGCGTCAGGCGGCGCGTGGTCTGGCCCAGGATAGGGCCGCCGCTCTTCTGGCGGATGCGGTAGAGGGTTTGCGTTAGTTAGACGGGATATCGTCGGTCGCCCTCGCGCTGATGCGGTAGGTGCGGTACAGTTAACGGGTTACAGGCAGTGTTTACGCAAGGAGTACACGAGCACATGGCTGATTCCCAGACTGCAACCTCCGCGCCCGAGTTTAAGAGCGCCCACTTTATCGGTATCGGCGGCGCCGGCATGAGCGGCATCGCCCTCGTTCTGCACGAGCGCGGTTATGCCGTTACCGGCTCCGACCTTATGACGTCACGTTATATCCGCCAGGTTACCCGCGCTGGTGTGAAGGTGCATGTGGGCCATGAGGCCGCCACGATCGACGAGGTCAAGCCCGACGTGGTTGTTGTCTCCACCGCTATTCCGGAGTCCAACCCTGAACTCGTGCGCGCTCGCGAGCTTGGTATTCCCGTGTGGCCCCGTGCTAAGATGCTCTCTGCTTTGGGCCACGGCTACACCACCATCGCTGTTGCCGGCACGCATGGCAAGACCACCACGTCTTCGATGTGCGCCACCATGCTCGACCGCATGGGTCTGGATCCGAGCTTCTTGATCGGTGGCATCGTCGAGGGCTATGACACGAACGGCAAGAACGGCTCGGGCGACTACTTTGTCGCCGAGGCCGACGAGTCCGACAGCTCCTTCCTGTTCCTGAACCCCAACGTGGTCATTGTGACCAACGTCGAGGCCGACCACCTCGATCACAACTCTACTATCGAGGAGATCTAGGAAACATTCGCCAAATTCATAAACCTAGTGGGCGAGGACGGCACCGTCATCGTCTGCGGTGAGGACCCGCATCTGGTCGAGCTCGCCAAGTCGACGGGTCGTCACGTGCTTTCCTACGGCTTTGCCGAGGGCAACGACATCGTCTGCATGCACCCGGATGTCAAGGGCATCCAGAGCGACTTTATCGTTCGCTTTGAGGACGGCACTGAGCATGCCGTGGAGATCAAGAGCAATCCCGGTCGCCACAACATGCTCAACGCCACGGCGGTACTCACCGTCGCCCATGTCCTGGGCCTTGACATCGACGCCGCCGCCAAGGCGCTTTCGAGCTTTGAGGGCGTCCGTCGTCGCTTTACCCACGTGGGCGATATCGATGGCATCACCGTGGTCGATGATTACGGCCATCACCCCACCGAGATCAAGGCGACGCTTGCTGCCGCTTCGTCGCTGGGCTACAAGCACGTCGACGTCGTGTTCCAGCCGCACCGCTATTCGCGCCTGCAGGCCCTGTGCGACGACTTTGCCGATGCATTTGCCAATGCCGATAAACTGCTGCTGATTGATGTGTTCTCGGCTGGCGAGATGCCCATTCCGGGTGTCACCTCTAAGATGCTCGCCGATACCGTGCGCGCCAAGCATCCTGGTAAGGAGGTCGTGTATTGCTCCAGCCGTCTTGAGCTTAATCAGGAGCTCGAGCAGATGGTGGGCGAGGGCGACCTGCTGCTCACAATGGGTGCCGGTGACGTTACGACCGTCGGTCCCGAGTTTATCGAGTATCTGACTGCCAAGAAAGACGCTTAAGTCTAATGGGTCTGTTTAACGCCGTCATGGCGCTCTCGGGCATGATCGACACGGATGTGATCGAGGACGAGCGCCTTGCGCGTCATACGAGCTATCGTATCGGCGGCAAGGCCGACCTCTTTGTGACGTGCCATAGCTATCATGCCCTCCGCCGCGCCGTGGCGGTGCTCGATCGCGAGCAGGTGCCGTGGGTCATCGTCGGCAAGGGCTCCAATCTGCTGGTTGCCGATGGCGGTTATCGCGGTGCCGTCATTTCGCTCGGACGTGAGTTTCAGCGCACGGTTGTTGCCGATGACGGTTGTACGCTGACGGTCGGTGCGGGCGTGATGTTTGCGCGCCTGGTCAACGATGCCCTGTCGCGTAGCCTCTCGGGCCTTGAGTTTGCCGTTGGCATCCCCGGGTCGGTCGGCGGTGCGATATCTATGAATGCCGGCACACGGACCGAATGGATTGGCTCGCTGGTTGAGGATGTCGTAACGTTTGACCCGGTATCCGGTATCAAGCATTATGCGGGGTCCGAGATCACTTGGGGCTACCGCGAATGTAGCCTTCCCCGCAATGAGATCATCCTCGAGTGCGTGCTCAAACTTAAACCGGCGCCCAAGGCCGACATTCGCGAGCGCATGGAGCGGTGCCTGACGAGGCGCAAGCGTACACAGCCCATGGGTCGCGCATCCTGCGGGTCGGTCTTTCGCAACCCGCCCGATGCGAGTGTGGGCAAGCTTATCGAGGATTGTGGATTAAAGGGTTTTTCGATTGGCGGCGCGGAAGTTTCGCCCGTTCACGCTAATTTTATCGTTAATAACGGAACTGCCTCGGCCGATGACGTTGCCGCGGTTATCAGACATGTGCACGGAAAGGTGAGGGAGGCGTATGGCATCGAGCTCAGACCGGAAGTTAAATTCCTCGGCTTCTAGAGCATCGAAACCCCCCTTCCGCCGCGCCGGAGGGCGTTCCGGCGCGCCTGCCAAACCTCAACGCAATACCGTCGCGCACTCTAAGCCTGTCGGGCATGCTCGACAGACCAGTCGTCCGGTCGTCGGCTCGCAGCTCGGTAATCGTCCGGCTGCAAAAAAGTCCTCGCGTCCCTCGGTGACGTCAAAGTCTGTTATGGGCGCCAAGCCTGCCCGCCCCATGGCAACTCCTAAGCCCTCGACGGGAACTAAAGCGGCGCGTCCAGGTCGCACACTGGGCGCATCGAAACCGCGCTCGCTGACATCGGTGCCGGCTACCGCCAAGAAGCCTTCG
>CAJMJM010000101.1 GCA_905213725.1 Collinsella aerofaciens | reverse complement strand
TTACTAGCATTCTGGCCATGGTGGTGCCTCGGGTGCCTGTGGTGTAGCTGGCGCTGCCCGGGTTGAGGACTAAGCAACGGCCCTCTTGGGCTTCTTTGGTTACGTGGGTGTGGCCGTTGATGGCTACGTCTACGGATCCCACCGGAAGGTCTTCGCGGTAGTGGGCTACGGCGAATTTGAGGCCTTCGTAGGTAAAGAGTACAAGACGGTCTACATCGGGGCCGTAGTCGCGGTAGTAATCGTTGTTGCCCAGTACGGCCCGCACGGGGGCGATAGTGCATAGGTGCTCGTAGTCCATCTCCGACGTAAGGTCACCGGCATGGATAATCAGATCCGCGCCCTTAAGCTCGTCCAAGAGCGCAGGCGATAAATAGCCGTGGGTGTCCGAGATGATGTCGATGCGCTTGGCGCTTGCACTGTTCATGGGATCCCTTCCGCAAAAAACGATTCGGCAGATACATACAAAAAAGGCCCCACGGCTCCGCAGACGATGGGTCTACAGGGCTGCGGGGCCAGTGTGCTAGAGACTCAGAGCCTTCTTGAGCGGCACGACGCGGCGGCGCGAAACCGGCACGCGTTCGTCGACGCCCGTAATGCCCAGCTGGATGGCGCCCGAGGGCACCGTCTCGACATCTGTGACGCACGCCAAGTTGACGATATAGCGGCGGTGAACACGGAAGAAGCCAAAGTCGCAGAGCTTGGCCTCAAACTGCGCCAGCGAGGTCGTCGACAAAAAGCGATCATCGACGGTATAGATGCAGGAGTAATCGTCCTTGGCCATGATAAAGCGAATGTCGTCCACGGGAATGAGCACCTTGCGGCCGCCCTTTTCCACCGGGATACGCTCGATGGTCACCTTGCTGTCCGTAACCGGCTTGGCGCGCTGCATGACCTTCTCGATCGCACGATCCAAGCGAGCTTCCTCGACCGGCTTCATCAGATAATCGACGGCATCCACGTCGAATGCCTCGACCGCATGGTCGCTATACGCAGTCACAAACACGATCGCCGGCGGATTTTTGAGCTTATGCAGCGCCTCGGCAAGTTGCAGGCCCGAGGCACCGGGCATCGAGATATCGAGAAACACGACATCCACGCGACTTTCCATAAGCATCTCGATGGCGGAGCGGACGCTCGACGCCTCCGTGATCGTGCCGATCTTGCCCGTTTGCTCGAGCAGGAAGCGAAGCTCCGAGCGAGCCGGCGCCTCATCATCCACAATCATCGCACGCAGCATAGGGATAAAACCTTTCGTCAACTAACTACGCCGGGCATCCGTCGCATGACGTTGAGCCCGTAGCCTTTTATTTTACTCTTGAATGTCAAAGATGCTCTCTGACAAATCAAGATGAAGGAGCACTTTGGTGCCCTTGCCCGGCGCCGATTCGACACGCGTATAGGAGTGCGGCCCATAAAAGCGATGGATGCGCTCCGAAATATTGTGCATGGCCACACCGGCGCCGCCACCCTGGGGAGAGCTGGCGTCGGGACGGGCAGAGCGCTCGTCAAACAGTCTGGCGGCGGTACCCTCATCCATGCCCACGCCATTATCGGCCACGGCAATCAAGATTGCATCCTCGCCGTCTTGGTGAACGGTCACGTCGATCCTCAGGGCGTCGTCATCGCCCATACCATGACGTACGGCGTTCTCGACAATCGGCTGGATCACGAACGCCGGCACCAGCGTATCTTCCACGTCCTCGGACACATCGAACGTCGCAAGCACGCGGTCCTCGCCAAAGCGGGCCTTCTCAAAGGTAAGGTAGCGCTTGGTCTGTGCGACCTCGCGCGAGACCGGAATGAGCGATCCCGAGTTGTCGAGCGTGGCACGATAGAACGATGAGAACTCACGAAGCAGTTCGCGGGCCCGCAGCGGGTCGGTGCGCGTAAACGATGCAATGGTGTTCAGCGTGTTGAACAGGAAGTGCGGGTTAATCTGCGCCTGCAGCGCACGCACCTCGGCGCGCGCTGTGAGTTCCTTTTGCACCTCGAGCGCGTGGATGGCGAGCTGCGTGGACTAGATCTCGGCAAAGCCCGAGGCAAGCGCATACTGGGTACGGTCGACGGCGCGCGGGGTCTTGTAGTAGAACTTGAGCGTGCCGACGGTACGATCGCCCACCTTGATGGGGGCGATAATGCCGGCGGGAACTTGGTTGTGCGAGCCGTCCGAGCCCACGACATCCACCATACGGTTGAACGACTGCACGATGCCATGTTCGATAACGTAGCGTGTGGCAAGCGTGTGGATGGGAGAATCTGGCAGTAGTTTTTCCTCAAACTCTCCCGCGCAGGCAAGCACGTTGCCCTCGTCGGTGATGGCCACCGTCATGGCGCGCGTCTCGGGCAAAATGCGCCGGCACACCAAACGCGCCGACTCCTGCGTCAGACCGCCCTTAATGTCCTCGAGCATGGCCGAGGCCACCGAGAGCGTCTCCTCGGTGTACTGGGAGCGCACCGAATCGGGATTGAGCGTCAAAAAGATAAAGATGCACAGAAAGATGCACAGCAGCGCGCAGGCAATCACCGTGGCGATCGGCTCGATACCGGTCACCAAGGCAAAAATAAAGTACACCAGCACGCAAATGGCGCAGGCAACGGCAATGATGCGAAAGATTGATATTGAACTATCGCGCTGGGCGCGGCGGTCGATCATTCGGCCCCCTCCAGGATACTGATCAGTTGTGCGTCACGCCAAAGCCCGTCCATGATCTTGGGCCAAAAGCTCTGGAAACGCAGGTAGCTTGCGGCGTTTTGGCGCGCGTAGGTCTTGGCCTCGTCAATACCGTGGCGCCAGATGCGCAGGTAGCCCTCATGCTCGCGGGTAAACACGCTGCGGACCATAGCGGTCTTGCGCACGCGGTCGTCGAGCTCGCGCGAAATCCACGGGCCCGGGTAGGGCATGAGTGATGCCGCCGTAACGGGAATGAGCTCCTTTTGATGCGCGGCGAATGTCAACTTGGCCCGTTCGTAGTACCAACGGTATACATCCTGCATAAAGCGCGGTGAGCGCTTTTCGGACTCCGGAGGCAGATGGCGCACGGTCCACTCGTTATCGAACCACACGTCGTAGCCAAACATGCGCATGTTAAAGAGGTAATCCAAGTCCTCGCCGCGGGTGATAAACGGGTCAAAGGCCACACGCGTAAAGGCGCGGGCGTGCAGGGCCATCAGGCCGCCGCACACGTAGTTGGAGCGCGAGATGCGGGTGCCCGAGAGCGCCTTTTTCATCCAACGGTTGAACTCGATGCGCTTGGTCCACCAACGATGGCAGATGCCCGCCTTGTCCGTGGGAGCCAGCGGCGAGCCGTCGCGATCGTAGAAATAGCCGCTCTTGACCAAGATCGGCAAGCCCTGACGCGTCTGCTGCCCCAACGCATAGGTCGCGCGCTTCATAAAGTCGGCGTCGATGACAGTCTCATCGTCATCCAAAAAGATAACCGCGTCATGCCCCAGCACAGCGGCACAGGCTAGCCCCATGTTGCGGATGGCACCGTAGCCTCGCAGGCTCACGCACTCGCCCGAACCCTTGGGCGCGATCTGAGCAACCCGGTCTGCAATGCGCGAGGCCTGGGTGTTGGTGACAACGGTGACCTTGAGCGTGGGATGCGCGTCGACAATCTCGCGCACGCGCAGCGACACATCGGCTGTAGCAGAAACGGGACAGACCACCAAAAGGATGATGCGCGGGATGTCACGTACCTGCTCAAGCGAGGCCAGGCAGCGGTCGAGTTCGGGATTGTCGGCGTTGAGTCGCGTCGAATGGTCATAGGTGCCAGGGGCGTTTGCGCAAGCGTCATCGCCCGCCCAATACGTTGGAATCACGACTGTGGCGTTCATGCCTTACCCTCCCTGCAACACAAAAACGGGACGCCGCCAAACACAGGCGACGCCCCGCGACCTAGCTGATTCCATCATACCCACTTGGGCAAATCATTGCTCGCAAGTCGCAATGTTTATTGCGGATAACCCCAAAAGAGTACCGTGGACAGGCACAATAGCCGCTCGCTCCTATGCGGCATGCTCTGCCGCCCGAGTCATGCGGGACAGGCGGACCAGCAGCATAAAGCCAACGATCAGCAGCACGCCAATGGAAAGGACGCCCAGCGACGGGTTGCCGGTCAGCGAGGTGACGACCGACACTAGGAAAGTGCCCATGACGCTTGCATAGCGACCGAAGATGTCAAAGAAGCCGTAGTACTCGTTGGACTTTTCCTTGGGGATAATGCGACCAAAGTAGCTACGGCTAAGCGCCTGCACGCCGCCCTGGAACAGGCCGACCATAATGGCAAGCACCCAGAATTCAAAGGCGGTCTTGAGGAAGAACGCGGCAAAGAGCACGATGCCCATATAGGCGGCGACTGCCACCAAGATCATGTTGAGCGTGCCCACGCGGCCGGCGAGCTTGCCGTAAATGATGGCAGACGGAAAAGCAACAAACTGGGTGACGAGCAGCGCCAGCACCAGCTGCGGCGAATCGATGCCCAAAGCCGAGCCGTAGCTGGTAGCCATGGAAATGACCGTGTGGACGCCATCGATATAGAAGAAGAACGCGACCATGTAGACCAGCACGGTCTTGTTGTGGGCGATCTCGCGCATGGTGTGTCCGACCTCGGAGAACACACCGCCCACGATGTGGCCGATGGTGTCCTCGGGACCGCGCTCGCGACCGTACTTTTGCTTATAGGTGCGAATGAGCGGCAGGGTAAAGATGAGCCACCAGGCACCAGTGATGATAAACGACAGACGCGTTGCCAGTATGGTAGGGACGCCAAGAGCGGGGCCACCCATGATGAGCGCCAGGCAGATGACGAACGGCACGGTGGAACCGATGTAGCCCCAGGCATAGCCCGAGCTGGACACGGCGTCCATGCGCTCGTCGGTGGTAATGTCGGGCAGCATGGCGTCGTAGAACGTCATAGAAGAGTTAAGGCCGATGGTGCACAGCACGTACACGGTCAAAAATACCATGGCGGACATTGGGATAGCCTGCGCCAGGCAAAGCACCAGGCCCGTGAGGAAGAAGCCCAAGAAGAACTTGATCTTGTTACCGGCGTAGTCGGCAAGCGCGCCCAGAATGGGCATGAGCATGGCAATGACCAGCGAGGCGATCGTCTGCGCATTGCCCCAGGCGACCACCAGGTCGGCCGAGGAAGCGCCGGTATTGATGGCGTTAAAGTAAATGGGCACCACCGAGGTATTGAGCAGCACGAGGGCCGAATTGCCCACATCGTACATAACCCAGTTACGCTCGAGCTTGGTGTATTTCATGGACAGGGACCCTTCGTATTTGCCCGATATGCAGTTAATTCATCGTACCCCAATTGTCCAGAAGCACCGGTAAGGATTCGGCAAAGGGGCACGCACGAGCCCTATTCCTCGCGGTCGAACTCCTCATCGGCATTGAGCACGCGACCGCTGTAGTTGACGTGACTGGTCACGGCATCCATGTCACCGGTCTCGATAAAACGTGCGACCGTGCACTCGTAATCGACCAGCGCGCGATCAAAGACCTCGGGGAACCTCTCGTTCGAGACCTCGTCGGTAAAGGGATTCTTCCATGTCAGATGGCCCAGGTTACCGGTGCGCTCGGGCAGCTCCGTCGTCACGCGATGGGCAAGGCCGTCGAGCAGCGAGTAATCGTGCACCAAGCCCTCAACCAGCGAGATCGCGCGCGTCTTTGCGGAGCCGGCCGGCTCAATCGCGCGGTAAAGTCGCTGCATATTGGCAACGGCAGCACCGTACTCCCCCGCTGGAATGTCAATGCCGTACACGCGTCCGGCAACATAGCTCATCAGCACGCCGGCCACGCGATTGATGCGATCGGTGGTGACGATCTCGCCCGCCGGCGGGTAATCGTCAACCGTAGCGCCATCGCGTTTAAGCTGCAGCATCAGCACATCCAGGTCGCTCTCGATCACGGCATGGACCTGACTGCTCGAATCCTCAAGCTCTGAATCGGACTCGACAATGCCAAACTGCTGCTCATAGACAAAGGGGTGGGCATTGCGGTCGAGCACATAGTGCGACAGCAGGCCCAGCGCAAAGGCGCGACCCAGATTGGCATCGCGCGGCTGCAGGTGCGACACGCCGTCGCGCAGGCACGAGAACTGGCGCGACATGCGCGAGCGGTGCATGACCTGAGCAAGCAACATACAGTCGGAAATGCGCGGCGTGAGCATGTGGAAGAAAAACGGGTCGGGACCTTGGTTTCCCAGGATAAAGGCGATGCGCTCCTCGTCGGACGTAATAACGCCCTGCGGAAGACGGTCGATGCTTTCCTCGCCAAACAGATGATGCGTAATGAGCGCGGGCATAATGATCCTTTCGATTTCATTCGATGCCACCCATTATGCCCACCGCACGGTCATGCCAAACCTGCGGCGGTAAACGATGGCATGCAGACCGCCTACGCAAGCCCCAAGTGTGCCTTGACCTCGGCAGCACGACGACGGGACACGGGCACCGTCGAGGTTACGCGATCGAGCCTGAGCTCCATAAGACCCGTGGAACCGATCTCGATATTATGCACGTCTTCCAAATTGACCAGATAGCTGCGATGGACACGGATAAAGCCCTCGGAGGCCAAGCGCCGCTCGAGCGAGGAAATCGACTCATTGATCAGGTATGTTCCCTCGGCGCAGACGACGATGCAAAAATCGGCGCGTGCC
>CAJMJM010000100.1 GCA_905213725.1 Collinsella aerofaciens | reverse complement strand
GAAAACGACTATGTTGACGCTGCACGCGCGATGGGTGCATCCGATGCTCGTATCGTCGTGCGTCACATCTTCCCGAACTCCGTCGCCTCCATCGTGGTCTACGCGACCATGAACATTGGTGGCGCCATTCTGACCGAGTCCGCTCTGTCCTTCCTCGGCATGGGCGTTATTCCGCCTACGCCTTCGTGGGGCTCCATGATTCAGGACGGTCAGCAGTATCTTCTGACCGCTCCCTGGATGATGATCATGCCCGGTCTGGCAATTCTCTCGACGGTGCTCGCCTTCACCCTGCTGGGTGACGGTCTGCGCGACGCCCTCGACGTCAAGATGAAGGACGCATAAGGATGAAGAAGAACAAGAACTATGTGGACCTGAAGGACCAGCCGGTTCCCGAGGGCCAGCATCTGCTCGAGGTCGATGACCTTAAGATGTATTTCCACACCGAGGATGGCATTGTTCGCGCTGTCGACGGTGTCTCCTACACGCTCGATCGCGGCGAGACCCTGGGCGTCGTCGGCGAGTCCGGCTCTGGCAAGTCCGTGACCGCCATGACCATCATGGGTCTTATCTCGATGCCTCCGGGAAAGATTGAGGGCGGCGACGTTCGCTATCGCGGTCGTTCTATCCTTGAGATGACCGAGGAAGAGATGCAGCACATTCGCGGTAACGATATCGCGATGATCTTCCTGGATCCTATGACCTCCTTGAACCCGGTCTATAAGATCGGCAAGCAGGTGGGCGAGGGCCTTCGTCTGCATCGCGGTTACTCCAAGCAGGAGGCGCTCAAGCGCGCCACCGAGCTTTTGGACCTCGTTGGCATTCCTGAACCCGAGAAGCGCGTCAATGAGTATCCGCACCAGTTCTCTGGCGGTATGCGTCAGCGCGTCATGATTGCCATGGCTCTTGCCTGCGATCCCGATATTCTGATTGCCGATGAGCCCACGACTGCCCTGGACGTTACCATCCAGGCTCAGATTATTGAGCTTATGCAGGAAATGCAGGAGAAGAACGGCAACGCCATCATCATGATTACCCATGACCTGGGTGTTGTCGCTGATATGGCCGACAAGATCATGGTTATGTACGCCGGCCGTCCCGTCGAGTTCGGTACTGCCGAGGAAATCTTCTACGAGAGCCGCCACCCCTACACCTGGGGCCTTATCCGCTCCATCCCGGAGCAGGCCATCGATGAGAAGAAGCCGCTTACGCCGATTCACGGCAATCCGCCTTCGCTAATGAACCTGCCCGAGGGCTGCGTGTTCTCGCCTCGTTGCCCTTATGCAACCGATAAGTGCCGCAAGCAGCGCCCCGAGCGTGTTGTCACCGAGTCCGGTCACTATTCTGCGTGCCACTATTCCGGTGACCCCGAGTTCCTCAAGAACGCTCCTGAGACGTCCCGTACGCGCATGGATTCCAAGAAGGGAGGCGAGGCGTAATGGCAGATACCAACGAGCGTACTCCGCTGCTGAAGGTCGAGCACCTCTCTAAGGAGTTCCCCGCTGAGTCCGGCATGTTCGCCAAGCGTTTTTCCAAGCGCGTCGTCTCTGCTGTAAACGACATCTCTTTTGAGATTTATCCTGGCGAGACCTTTGGCCTAGTCGGCGAGTCTGGTTGCGGTAAGTCCACCACGGGCCGTACCATCATGCGCCTGACCAAGCCGACCGCCGGTAAGGTGTTCTTCCAGGGTAAAGATGTTGCCGAGATGAGCAAGCATGAGATCAAGGACATGCGTCGCGAGATGCAGTTTATCTTCCAGGATCCCTATGCTTCGCTGAATCCCCGCATGACCATCGGCGAGATCGTCTCCGAGCCCATGACCATTCATGGCGTGGGTACCAAGGAGGAGCGCATTGAGCGCGTCCGCGAGCTGCTCGACGTCGTTGGACTGAACCCCGAGCACATCAACCGCTATCCGCATGAGTTCTCCGGCGGTCAGCGTCAGCGTGTCGGCATTGCCCGCGCTTTTGCGCTGAAGCCCAAGCTGATTATCTGCGACGAGCCGGTTTCCGCTCTGGATGTGTCCATTCAGGCCCAGGTTCTGAACCTACTGAAGGAGCTCCAGGACAAGTTCGGTACCGCATATCTGTTTATCGCCCACGACTTGTCCGTCGTGCAGCACATCTCCGATCGCGTTGCCGTTATGTATCTGGGTAAGATGGTCGAGGTTTCGGACTGGAAGACGCTCTACAGCGAGCCTCACCATCCGTACACGCAGTCGCTGCTGTCTGCCGTGCCGGTTCCCGATCCTGATATCCAGAAGACCCGCAAGCGCATCATCCTCGCTGGCGACCCGCCGTCGCCGCTGGATCCGCCGACCGGCTGCCGTTTCCACACGCGCTGCCCGATCGCGCAGGGCATCTGCTCTGAGAAGCTTCCCGAGTTTAAGGAAGTCGCACCGGGCCACTGCTGCGCCTGCCACTTCGCGGAGCCGTTCCCGATCAAGGAATCGCACATCGACTTGTAGCCGGTTGTTATCGTCCGGGCCCGCCCTGAAGTTACTTTTCAGAACGTCCTCGGACATGCAAGAAACCCCCGCTGCGCACTTCGTGCGGCGGGGGTTTCTTGCGTCCTGCGGAGTGTTCTGAAAAGTAACTTCAGGGCAGGCCCTGCGGTAACTCGGCAGAGGAGGGGAGTGCGATTCCTCGATCGCTCACTTAATCTAATAGGAAAGTTAGTGAGGCCGGAGCTTTAGCTCCGGCCTCCCCATATAAGGGCTCGGCTTTGCCGAGCCACCAAATTTACATCAGCCCCCAGAACATGTTTGAGAACTGTGCCTGAAGTATGTATTTGCAGGCCCCGAATCGGTGTTGCCTCCCGGCGCATTCCGCAGGGGGAGCGATATTTTGCAGCACGAAGTGCGCAGCAAAATATCGCTCATGCCCGAGGACGCGCCGGGAGGCAACACCGATTCGGGGCCGGACACACGGATCTACCTGCGCATTTACAAATTCGTAAACTTTTTTGAAAAAAGTGCTTGCACAGTTCTCGAATCATAGGTTATTATCTTCCTCGTTGAACGCGCGGGTCCAACAAAACGGACCGCGAATCAACAACATAGCATGTCGGAGTGGCGGAATTGGCAGACGCGCTAGCTTGAGGTGCTAGTGACCGCTTTTTGGTCATGCGGGTTCAAGTCCCGCCTCCGACACCATCGCATTTGAGAAGCCTCTTCGGAGGCTTTTTTGTTACCGATAGACGGTGAGGTCCACGATGGAAACGCTTGAGCGCAACGAGTGGGCAGACGTTGCCCAACTGGTCGAGATCACGAGCGATGCTGTCATCATCTGTGAGCTCGACGGAACCATTCTGCATGTGAATAATCGTTTGCTCGACCTGATGTGCGAGGAGCGCGCTGACGTCATCAGCGGTGATGTCAAAGACGTTCTGTTCTCGTCTGCCTTTGAGCGCGCGACCGAACATCGTCTGCCGTTTGAGACCGATGGCTCCGAGAGCGAGCTGATGCTCAAGCTGAGCGACGGGTCTTTTATTCCCGTCTTGGTTCGCGCGGGTTCCGTTACGCCTCCGCGTATCTTTGGACGTCGTGCACCGCGTGTCCTGGTGGCGCTTCACAGCATCGAAGAGCAGTATTCCCACGATCGTCAGCTCAAACGTGCGCTATCGGAGCTTAGGGTGGCGAATAAACGCCTTTCGGGCACCCTTTCGGTCATTATGAGTACTGTGGGCTCCGATGAGCTCCCCAGCTTGCTCGATACCGTTTTGAATCAGCTCGTTGGAACGCTCGATGCCTCCGGTGCGGCTATCTATTTTTCCGAGAGTGGCGGCTTTAAGCTCCGCGGTGTTTCTAAGGAGCTTGAGGACAGCTATCTGCCCGAGTTTATGCCGTACGGAGCGGGCATTCCGACCTACGTGCTTCGCGAGTCGCGTGCCTGTCGCCTGTCGATTCAGCAGGACCTTGAGGGCGACCGGGTTGCTTCGGGCATGTTCATGGATTTGGACAATCGTTCCAAGCACTTGCTGCGCGTGCAGGATATGCCCCCGTATCGCAGCGAGATCTGTCTTCCCGTGTTTTACGGCACACAGGTCCTTGGCGTGTTGGAAGTTGGCTGGAAACGTCCCCAGGCACCACTTGCCTATGACGTTAACGTACTCGAGGTCATCTGCGATTACCTGTCTATTCAGCTTGTCGGCATGGCGTCGAGCTTACGTTCGCGCCGCACGGCGGAGCTCGGCCGCTCACTCAATTTGCTGCGCGACGAACTGTTTACCTATCTCGATGATCCCGTTGCCGCTTCGCGAGCGGTGTCGACGGAAATCTGCACGGTGCTCAATTGTCATTTCTGCCCCGTGGAATATGACGCGAGTCTTGACACCTATGTCATCGATTTTGAGGGCGGCAGTCGCGTGGCGCTGCCGGGAGACCCTGAGTCGCTCTTCTTTTCCACCGCCGCACCGGCTGCGCGTTTGGGGGTTGCTTCCGATGGTTTTGGGCAGTCGGTGCTGGGCGGTGCGAGTGCTGATGATCTTAAGCATGTGCGCTTGACCCGCGTCGACGAATCCATGCCTATGGGCGGATGGTTGAGGGCTCATGGCCTGCCGTGCCAGGGCCTCTATGTCGATTCCGGCTTCGAGGCGGGACGCGTTCGCTCGGAGGGCGGCGGTCAGCGGAACAACGATGCAATCGTTCCCGCCGACGTTGCCAAGGGGCCGACGAGGCGCGCTTTGCTGCTCCGTGATGGCAGCCAAGAACCAATTGACGACCTTGAATACGACTACCTGGTGCATCTGGCGCATGACTTTGAGCTGATCTATGAAGGCGAATCTCAAAAGCGCGAGGAGCGTCATATCGCTCAGACGCTTCAGATTGGCATGAGAAATTCGCTTGGTGACGTTCCGGGCATTGCAACCGATTCGGTATACCTATCGGCAACGAATTCTGCGTTGGTCGGTGGTGACTTCTATACGCTTGTCCGACTTCCCGACGATTGCGCCGTTATGATTTTGGGTGATGTATCCGGCAAGGGAATCGAGGCGGCGTCGATGTCGGCGCTTGTCAAGACAGCGCTGACGGCCTATGCCTGGGAGGGTGCGGGGCCTGCCCGTATGGCACGCTCGCTCAATAGCATGCTCATGGGCTTTTCGAGGGTCGAGACGTTTGTGACGGCGTTTATCGCCAAGATCGATCTTAAGGCGGGCCGCGCTACCTATTGCTCGGCGGGACATCCTCCCACTATGGTCATTAGGCCGTCGTCGACGCCGCTTGGCTGCGGAGAAACCCGAGGGGGAGAAGTGGAGCTCCTTGGGTGCCAATCGGGCGTGATCGGTGCCTTTGAGAGCATGGTCTACGAGACGGGCGTGTTTACATTCGCTCCTGGTGACATGCTATTTATGTATACCGACGGAACGATCGAAGCACGCGATCGCTCGGGTGCTTTCTTTGGCGAGCAGCGCCTTCGTGACCTTTTGCTCTCTGTTTCGAGTGAGGGCGTATCGGGAATCTGCGGTAAGGTCTTGGGCGAGCTTGACCGCTTTACCGAGTCGGCGCTGGACGATGACATCGCGCTGGTCTCCCTTGAGTTTTTACGGGGTCGATCGTAGGCGGCGACGTTGGACGGGCAAAATCCCTACGGTTGAAGAAACGTGTGCATCGAGCGAGCTCTTTTGGGGAACCATGGTCGTATGAATGAGTGGAATGACATAGCGGTTTTGACGCCACCGGGTGATGTCGACATCGCCTCGGTGCCCGTGCTGCGCCGACGGTTGGATAATTTGATCGACCGGGGCGTGCGTCGCGTTGTCATCAATTGCCAGGCCGTGGGCTTTATTGACTCGACGGGTTTGGCGTTTTTGCTTACACGCGCCAGAGAGCTCATGAGGCAAGAGGGCCTGCTTTCGCTCGTTAACGCCTCCGATGAGGTCATTCGCTTTTTGGAGATTGCCCGACTTGTTGACATCCTGCATGTTGCGGGTCCGGCGCGTGAGTCGATTCCCGCCATTCCGGTGGGAGAGTTGCCGCGATGGAGCAAGAGCGTCGAGGTGCAACGAGGCGTCGAGAATCTCCCGTATTATCGGCACCGTGTGGCCGAGCTTCTCCAATCACTTCCCCTGAGGCGTGATGAACGTTATGACGTCGCATTGGCGCTGGGGGAGGCATTGGGTAACGCGTATGACCATGCGGGCGGTGTTGGCTGCGTCCTGACGGTTCAGGCCTATGGGGACCGCGGTGTGCGCGAGGTGCTTGATCGGGGCGCTGGCTATTCTATCGATGGGGCGAGCGAGCCGGTGGCATCCGAGGATCGCGGACGCGGTATCAAGCTTATGCGTATGCTCGTCGATAATGTGGAAGTTGCCCGTCGTACAGATGGCGCCGGCACACGTGTTCGGATGGTGAAGCTGTTTAGCTCGGCTTTGGAATCGTGCGCATAGCGCCTTGACTTGGCGTTATTTACCTGCATGAACTTGCTTTGGGCAACTTTTTTGAAAAAAGTACTTGCGTCTTTAGGACAACTCGCGTAAATTAATAACCCGCAAGCGGACATGGCTCAGTTGGTAGAGCACAACCTTGCCAAGGTTGGGGTCGCGGGTTCGAGCCCCGTTGTCCGCTCCATCGCATGCATCGGGCCGGTTTTCGAATCGGCCCTTTTCATATCGACGGCGAAGTGGCCAAGTGGTAAGGCAGAGGCCTGCAAAGCCTTTACCCCCGGTTCGAATCCGGGCTTCGCCTCCAGGCAACATCCGGGCGCTCCGGCGCCCGTTTTGTTTTACATATGCGGACATGGCTCAGTTGGTAGAGCACAACCTTGCCAAGGTTGGGGTCGCGGGTT
>CAJMJM010000099.1 GCA_905213725.1 Collinsella aerofaciens | reverse complement strand
TGTTCCCGGCAGCGAGAGCGAGCCGGTCGATGCATCTTGCCGCACCAACGCGGGCTTTTCCGCAAGCCTCGGCTGCATTGGCCTCAACATCACCCTGTGCCTGGCCAAGGGCATCGCGGGCCTGCTCGCCGGCTCCGTCTCCCTCATCGCCGACGCTTTCAACAACCTCTCCGATGCCTCGAGCAACATCGTGAGTCTGCTCGGGTTCCGCCTTGCCAGCCGCCCGGCAGACGAAGGCCACCCCTATGGCCACGGTCGCTATGAGTACCTAGCCGGCCTGTTCGTCGCCGTCCTGGTTTGCGCCGTCGGCATCAATCTGATCCTCGAGTCGTTCACCAAGATCATCAAGCCTTCCCCCACCGCTTACACGTTCATTTCCCTTGCGGCACTGGCTACGTCCATGCTCGTAAAGCTCTGGATGGCCGCGTTCAACCGCACGCTGGGTAACCGCATCGATTCCGAAACGCTCATCGCCACGGCGCAGGACTCCAAAAACGACGTCATCACCTCGGGCTCGGTCTTGGTGGCGGCGCTTATTTCGCAGACGACCGGCGTTGACCTCGATGGCTGGGCAGGCCGGGGTGTGGGCATCTTCATCTGCATCAGCGGCATGAGCCTAGTGCGCGACGCCATCAGCCCGTTGCTGGGGCAAGCGCCCGACCCCAAGCTCGTCCAAGCAATCCGCGACAAGATCATGTCCTATCCGCAGGTCTTGGGCACACACGACCTGATGGTGCACGACTACGGCCCCGGTCGTCAGTTTGCCAGCGCCCACGTGGAGATGCCCGGCGAGGGCGACGCGTTTGAGCACCACGAGATTCTGGACACCATCGAGCACGACATCAAGCGCCAGATGGGCATTGGTATCACGCTGCACTGCGACCCCATCGCGACAACCGGCGATGACTTGCGCGGCTGGGTCAAGCGCGGCGTCATGCAGATCGATCCCGCGCTCTCCATCCACGATCTGCACGAGCACAACGGGTTCGTTTCGTTTGACCTGGTGCGTCCCGACGGCTTTGACATATCCGACGAGGAGCTGCTGGAGCTCGTCACGCGCATCGTGCACGAGCGCCGGCCCGATGTCTCGTGCGTCGTCACGTTTGATTCGGGCTTTAGCTCGCCCGACCGTCCGGCCGAGCAGCTGTAGCCCACTTAACAGCTAGTTTCCCTGCGCGCCCGAGATGCCGTTTTGCAGGGCGTTCCAGGCATCCGTCGCCATGCCGCCCAGATTCTGAGCAGTATCGCCGAGGTTTTGGGCTGTATCGCCCAGCTCTTGCGCCTTGTCTCCCAATTCCTGCGCCTTGTTGCTCAGGTCCTCCAGCGTGTTGGAGCTCGAGCTGTCGGTACCGCTTTGGCCACCGGACGAATTGCCATAGCTGTTCTTGTGCGTGAGCTGAATCTCCAGGTTGCCGTTGTCGTTATAGTAGGCATTCGTAACAACCCAGTTGGAATCGATGACGGGCGTTGAGCCATCGTCGGCCAGGATCACGGCGTTCGAAAGGTCGGCTCCGCGCGACTTGAGGAGCTTCTTGGCGTTGGACCAGTACTGTCCCGGGATATCGGTCAGATCGACGGTGCTAGACGAGGCGAACTCGGTTTGTTCGGCAGCGGTATCGGCCGTTGAACTCCCTCGCTTGTTGAGCATGCCCGACACGATGGCAAACACAACCGACAGCGCAAAGAAAATCGCCAGCACGATGAGGATCTTCTTGATCACGCTCGACGAACGCGACGGTCCCTTCTCCTCGTCCTCGCCATATTGCGGAATCGACTTGGGGTACTCGCGATACGGCTCGTGCGACTCGTAGCGAGGCTGCGCCGTGCGAGGCATATACGTCGTCTGCTGAGGCTGCGGAATGGGATTCTGCGGCAGGTTGTCATAGGGATTCGGCGTCGAGGCAGCATAAGAATCCTGCGGCGGGTAATCAAACGGATCCGGAGCTGCGTTGCCATAGGGGCCTTGCGAGGATGCAGCGTAAGAATCCTGCGCTGTGTCGCCATAGCCCATAACCCGGGTGGGCTCGGCAGAAGGCTGCGTCGCGGCGGGGTCGGTATAACCGGGGTTGGGAACAACGCGGGTCGCATCGGCGTTATCGCCAGCCTGCGCGGAACCGTAGCCGCCCATCACGGTTGTTTTGTCCTGATCCATGCAACGATTCCCTTCCGTCGCCTGTAAGCATCAAGTTATCCATGCATTCTACCCGCGCAAAAGCCTATGATGGGCAGAGTCCGTCGGTATCTACAAGACATGCGCGGGCCTAAGGATCAAAAAGCCCCGCCGGGCCTTGTGGGCACGGCGGGGCGGACTAGCAGCTATGAACAGCAGGCTTAGAACAGGCCGGTGATGTTGCCGTCGTTAGCGACGTCGATATTCTCGGCCGCGGGAACCTTGGGCAAGCCCGGCATGGTCAGAACGCTGCCGGTCAGCGCGACTACAAAGTGGGCGCCGGCGGAAACCTTGAGTTCGCGCACGGTGATGCGGAAGCCCTCGGGAGCGCCCAGTGCCTTGGCGTTGTCGCTAAAGCTGTACTGCGTCTTGGCGACGCACACCGGCAGGTTACCAAAGCCGTTCTCGCGCAGCTCAGCGAGCTGACGCTTGGCAGCCGGCGTAAAGTCGACGCCATCGGCGCGATAAACCTTGGTGGCAACGGCCTCGAGAGCGTCGGCAACATCGGCGCCGTCCTCGTAGGCAAACTTGAGCTCGCTCGGCTGCTCAATCAGGCGCATGACCTCATCGGCCAGCTCGAGCGCGCCCTCGCCGCCCTTGGCACAGACCTCGGAAAGATTAACGATGACGCCGAGCTTCTGGCACTCGGACTCGATGAGTGCAAGCTCAGCCTCGGTGTCCGTCGGGAAGCGGTTGATGGCGACCACGCAGGGCAGACCATAAACGTTCTGGATGTTGTCGACGTGACGCAGCAGATTGGGCATACCGGCCTTGAGTGCTTCGAGGTTCTCCTCGTTGAGATCGGCCTTGGCGACGCCGCCGTTGTACTTAAGCGCGCGGGCGGTGGCGACAATCACGACGGCGCTGGGGCGAACGCCCGTCATGCGGCACTTGATGTCGAGGAATTTCTCAGCGCCCAGATCGGCACCGAAGCCGGCCTCGGTAATGGCGACATCGCCAAAGCGCATGGCCATGCGGGTGGCCATGATAGAGTTGCAGCCGTGGGCAATGTTGGCGAAGGGACCGCCGTGGACAAACGCGGGCGTGCCCTCGAGCGTTTGCACCAGGTTGGGCTTGAGCGCGTCCTTGAGCAGGGCCGCCATGGCACCCTGAGCCTTAAGGTCACGGGCGCGGACGGGCTCGCCGGCAAAGCTGTAACCGACGACAATCTCGCCCAGGCGTTCCTTGAGGTCGTTGATACTCGTGGACAGGCACAGGATTGCCATGACCTCGGAGGCAACAGTGATGTCGAAGCCATCCTCGCGCGGCACTCCCTGGGCCTTGCCGCCAATGCCGTCAATGACGTGGCGCAGTTGACGGTCGTTCATATCGACGACGCGCTTCCAAGTGATGCGTTTAACGTCAATACCGAGCTGATTGCCCTGCTGGATGTGGTTATCAAGCATGGCGGCCAGCAGGTTATTGGCGGCACCGATAGCGTGGAAGTCGCCGGTAAAGTGCAGGTTGATATCCTCCATGGGGATGACCTGAGCCCAGCCGCCGCCGGCAGCACCGCCCTTAACGCCAAAGACGGGGCCGAGCGAAGGCTCGCGCAGGGCAACGGCACTCTTGACGCCGCGACGACGCAGGCCGTCGGCCAGACCGATGGGCGTGGTGGTCTTGCCCTCGCCCGCGGGCGTTGGGTTGATAGCGGTCACGAGGACGAGCTTGGCGTGGTGATCAGTCGGCTCGTTGAGCAGTGAATAGTCGACCTTAGCCTTGTCGAAGCCGTACGGAATAAGGTGCTTAACGTCGACGCCGGCGTTCTTGGCCACCTCGGTAATAGGCAGTGGCGTGACAGAACGTGCGATTTCGATGTCAGTAGGCATGGGCGGTCCTTTCGTTACCGAATGAGAAAAAGACCAATTCAGCATAGCACGGGCGCGCAATAGTAAAACGCCCATAACCGATGAACGGCGATATGTTTACCCGATGCCCAGCGATAGCCCAACAGCCCGCCAAAACAAAGCGCCCTAAACGGTAGGTTCACTCCCCAGGTGCTCAAAGGTGCGAAGGGTTGCCTGACGGCCCTGCGGCGTACGAATCATCAACCCGCACTGCAGCAAATAGGGCTCATAGACATCCTCGAGCGTGCCCGGGTCCTCGCCCACCGCACTGGCAAGGGTCGTAAGTCCTACAGCACGGCCGGAGAACGTCTTGGCAAGCGTCTCCAAGATACGAATATCCATCCAGTCCAGACCGAGCTCGTCGATCTCGAAGAACTCGAGCGCCTGGCGGCAGATATCGAGCTCGATAGGGCCGCTGCCACGCACCTGTGCGTAATCGCGCACGCGCTTGAGCAGACGGTTGGCAAGACGTGGCGTGCCGCGCGAACGCGAGCCGATCTCGAGTGCACTGGGATGGTCGATCGTCACGCCCAGGATAGTCGCCGAGCGCGTCACAATCTGCGCGAGCTCCTCGACCGTGTAGTAATCCAGGCGATACGAAATGCCAAAGCGGTCGCGCAACGGGCCGGTCAACATGCCTGAGCGGGTCGTTGCCGCTACCAGCGTAAACTTGGGAATATCCAGGCGAATCGAGCGCGCCGCCGGACCCTTGCCAATCACGATATCGAGGGCAAAGTCCTCCATCGCGGGGTACAGGACCTCCTCGACCGAACGGTTGAGGCGGTGGATCTCGTCGATAAACAGCACATCACCCGGCTGCAAGTTAGTAAGGATGGCCGCCAGGTCGCCCGTGCGCGCGATGGCAGGGCCACTCGTGGTCTTGATCTGAGCGCCCAGCTCGTTGGCGATAACGGTGGCCAGCGTGGTCTTGCCCAGGCCCGGAGGACCCGAGAAGATCACGTGGTCGAGCGTCTCGCCACGGCTCTGCGCCGCTTCGATCAACACGCGCAGGCTCTGCTTGATGTGCTCCTGACCACAGTAATCGTCCAGGCGCTGGGGGCGCAAAGTGCGGTCGACATCGAGGTCCTCGGCCGTCAGCTCCGAGCCCACCATGCGCTCGCCGTGCGCCATGGATGCCGCCGGCGAGTTGCCGGGCGTCGCCCACAGGTCCTGAGAGTCATCGGCTTCCCACATCACGCATCCATTCCGAGTCGCTTAAGCGCCGCGCCGAGCAGATCCTCGACACGCATATTCTGCCCATCATACCCGCTCAGGGCAACATCGGTCTCCTGCAGGCTAAAGCCCATGGAAAGGAGCGCCGCACGGGCATCATCGATCGCCGAAGGAGCGGCGGCGGGAACCGGCATCGCAACCTGGCCGGGAATCACGTCGACCGGCACAAAGCCCTTATCCTTGGCAAAGGTGCTCTTGAGTTCCAGGATCAGGCGCTGAGCTGTCTTTTTGCCCACACCGGGTACCTTGGCCATGCCCTTGTCGTCCTCGGCCATCACCAGCGAATACAGCTGCCCCACGGTATAGGTGGAAAGCACGGCGAGCGCCAGGCGCGGGCCAACGCCCGAAACGGACACGAGCCGGTCGAACATCGTGCGCTCATCCTTTGAGGAAAAACCGAAAAGTGTCATGGCGTCCTCGCGCACCTGCATACGCGTGTAGAGGCGGACCTCGCCGCCGGGCGTCGGCAACGTGGCCGCAGTGCTGCCCGAGATGCCGAGCTCAAAGCCAACGCCCGACACATCGACGACAGCAGAGCTCATCGTGGCCTCGACAAGCGTTCCGTGGAGCTGGGAGATCATCAGTATCCGGTTCCTCTCTGTTGATAGAACTCGCCACCGGTAAGGGCGCGGGTGCGGCTGAGGTTTACGTGGCAGATGGCGCAAGCCAGGGCATCGGCGGCATGGTCGGGATGCGGGTCGTGGTCGAGCTGCGTTAGCGTGCGTACCATGTAGGCGACCTGCCGCTTGTCCGCGGCGCCGGTGCCCACCACAGCCTGCTTGATCTGCATGGGCGTGTATTCGCCAATCTCGAGCGCGCATTCCGACAGCGCCACGAGTGCAGCCCCGCGGGCATGCGCCGTAGGAATTGCCGAGCGAACGTTAGCACCAAAGTAAATGCTCTCGATAGCAGCGGTATCGGGTCGATAACGCTCCACGACACCCTTGAGGTCGCGGGCGATATGCGACAGGCGCACCGCGAGCGGACTTCCGGCACTGGTCTCGATGCAGCCGTAGGCACGGCAGCGAACCTCGCCGCGCCGCTCCTCGATAATCCCCCAACCCGTATGGGCCAAACCGGGGTCGATACCCAAGATAACCAAGCCAACCTCCCCTCGTCACCAGCACAGCACAAGGCAAGGCCCCGCGCATCATTCACGAACGTCTGTTCTAGAATAACACAACGGGGCCGAGATGCTTAGTTGAAGTATCGGGGCTGGGAGCGAATCCTATCCCATAGTTAGTTCTGCGAGAAAAAGGGGAACTGCCTCGGATCCACCGGCGGATGCGGCATCGGACCACCCTGGGGCCCACCCTGCGGACCGCCCTGACCGCCCATCATCTTATCGATGGCGTCCTGAACCTCGCCCTCGAACTTTTTCATACCCTCATGCAAACGACGCTGGCCATCCTCAGAGCGCAGCTCCTCCATCTGCTCGGGCGAAATACCCAGTAGCTCGCCCAGCACGCCCATCATCTCGTTTCGCACGCGCTCGCTCGTATCCTCGTCAGCAAAACGGCGCACCTCGGCGCGCGCCAGCGAATCGACCGTCATACGCTCCTTGCCGTTAAGCCCCAGGTCGGGCCACGCGAGCATATACGGCCAGGCACGCTCGGCAGACGGCCGGGCGGAGGCGGTCGGCGCCATC
>CAJMJM010000098.1 GCA_905213725.1 Collinsella aerofaciens | reverse complement strand
GATTTTGCCTCTTGACAATGTCCTGCTCATATTAAAAGGAACGTCCCCAAGCGCCGGGTTTCCGCAGTCATTGGGGACAGACTTAAATGACTAGTCTTTTATGAACGTCCCCAATGACTACCCACAGAATGAGGGTCTCATCGGGGACTAGGTAAATAGCAAAAGCCCCCGCGGCCGAAACGGGCCGCGGGGGCAGCAGGCTTGCAAGGGTTAACTCAAGTCCTCGCCATTTGATGCAATGACCTTTTGATACCAGCAGAAGCTGTCCTTTCGGTAGCGATCGAACGTGCCTTTGCCCGTATCATCGGCATCGACATAAACAAAGCCATAGCGCTTCTTCATCTGCCCCGTCGAGGCCGATACCAGATCGATACAGCCCCACGGCGTGTATCCCATCAGGTCAACACCGTCCTCGACAATTGCATCGCGTAGCGCAAGAATATGCCTGCGCAGGTAATCAATATGATACGCATCGTGGACTTTGCCGTCTTCCAGCGCATCGAGTCCGCCCACACCGTTCTCAGCGATAAAGAGCGGAAGATGGTAACGATCGTGGTAGCCGGCAAGCGTCACGCGCAAACCCAGCGCATCGATCTGCCATTTCCAAGCAGTCTCTTTATCCTTGAGGTACGGATTGCGCAGCGTCGGGAACACGTTACCCTCCGCCTTCTCAGCGATCACCTGGTCATCGGCGCACACCAAGCGCGAGCAATAGTACGAGAACGAGATGAAGTCGACGGTATGCTCGGCCAGATACTCCGTATCGCCTGGCTCAAAGGGCACGTGAACACCCTCTTTCTCGAGCGCACGCAGCTTCCAAGTAGGATAGGCGCCCGCAGCCATCACGTCAGTGTAGAAGTAGCGGCCGCGGTCCTCCTCATACGCAAGCCATACGTCCTCGGGCGCACAACGGTACGGATAGGTCGCACCGGCAGCGATCATGCAGCCCACCTTGTTTGCGGGATCGATCTTGTGCAGGATCTCGACAGCGCGAGCGCTCGCCATAAACATATGGTGCGAGAACGCCGCGGTCACGGCTGCACGGTCACGCTCATCCTCGAGCGTGACGCCCGCGTTGAGATAGGACAGCGCCACGCTGTTGATCTCGTTGAAGGTGAGCCAATAACGCACGAGGCCCTGGTACGCACGTCCGACGGTCTCGACGTAGTGCGCATACCGCTCGATCATCTCTCGGCTTTGCCAGCCACCATAACGCTCGACCAGAGCCAACGGATAGTCGTAGTGCGACAGCGTCACGAGCGGCTCGATTCCGTGCTCGCGCAGCGCCTCGAATACCTGACGGTAAAACTCCAAGCCCTCACCGTTGGGCTCGGCCTCCATCCCTGTGGGAAAAATACGGCTCCAACAAATTGAAAGACGCAGGCACTTAAAGCCCATCTCGGCAAAGAGCTCGACGTCCTCGCGCCAATGATGGAAGAAGTCGTTGCCCCAACGGCATGGATACAGCCTGTCCGGATCATCCACGGGCTTTTGCCTGCCAAACATCACATCCCAGCGGTCGGGACCCTGTGGAATCAGGTCGGAGTGCGACATACCGCGGCCGCCCTCGTTCCAGCCCCCTTCGGCCTGGTTGGCAGCGAGCGCGCCGCCCCACAAAAAGCCCTCGGGCATACCGGCAGCAGACGTTCTGTCAAAGTAACCCATGCTACTCAGTATCCTTGGCAGAAGCTGCCGCGGCGTTCTCCTGCTCCTGCGCCAGGAGCTGGTTGTCGTACACCTTAAAGAACGGGTACCAGACCACAGCCATGACCACGATCAAAACGATCGTAAATACCCAGATACGCGGGTCGAGGCACTGGATAAAGCCCTGAACGAAGATGGGGAACGTGCCGCTCACCAAGATGTAGAAGTTAGAGACAAGACCCAGTGAGATTGCACCCCAATACAGCAGGGCCGAAATCATACCGCCCAGCACAAACGGAATCATGAGGATCGGGTTGAAGATGATGGGTGCGCCAAAGATCGCGGGCTCGGAGATACGGAAGAAGCTCGGCACGATCGATGCCTTGCCAAATGCCTTGAGCTGCTGCGACTTTGCCTTAAACGCGCAGAGCGCCACAAAAGAGAACGTATTGCCCGTGCCGCCGATGAGGTTGATGACCATCGACATGAGTACCGGGTGGAACTCAAGCGGCTGCCCAGCAGCGTAGAGCGAGGCGTTGGCAGCAAAGGCGGCAAGCGTGACCGGGGCGGTGATGGGCATCACGATCATGTTGCCGTGGACGCCAAAGCACCAAAACAGCAGCGTCATGAAGCAGATAAGCAGTGCGCCGGGCACAGAGTCAACTGCGACGGAAAGCGGGGCAGCGAGCAGCTTCTCGATAACCGAGGGGATGGACAGCGTGGGATCGATCATCTGGATCAGCAGGTTGCCACCAAAGAAGATGAGGATGTTGACGAGCATAGGCACGATGGCGCCAAAGGTTTCGGACAAAAACGGCGGCACGCCATCGGGCATCTTGATGGTGATGCCCTTGGTCTGGCAGAAGCGCGTGACCTCGACGGAGACCAGGGCAACGATGATGGCGGTAAACAGGCCCTGCGCACCCAGATAGGTGCAGGGGACCGCCTGGAGCACGGACTCATCAGCAAGCTGGTAGTAGGACGACGGCGCCGCGGCGATCAGGAACATCACCAGCGAGGTCATACCGGCGTTAAGCTTGGGCATCTTGTAGGTGCCCGCCAGGTTATAGGCGATTGCGAACGTCACGATCACCGACAGTATGCCCATCGTCATGTTGAACGGGATGAGCAGCGTGAGCTTATTGGCCGTGGCAAAATCGAGCCAAGGGCCAAAGACGGACCAGAACCCGCCCTGCGCCACCAGGTCGGCCGTGACCGGCGGGTTGGCGATAATCATAAAGACGGCAGAGACCAAGATGAAGCTGATCGCGCTCATAAAGCCCTTTTGCATGGAGGCAAAGTGGCGCTCGGTGCCGCAGAAATTGGCAATAGGGGTCAGTTTTTCCTGAAGCAGGGTCATGAACTTTTCCATGGTCGCCTCCTAGCCCAACAGCGACTGGGCGAGTGCCAGCACGTTGGCGGCGTTGCCCATGCCGTAGTCCTGTGCGGGGATGACCGCGGTCGGCTTACCGCTCCCCTGCTTGACGGTGTTGAGCTGGTAGGACACCTGCGGCCCCAAGAGCAGCACGTCATAATTGGCGCACGTCTCCTGATACTCGCCGATACCCACCGCATCGATATCGAGCTCGATGCCGTTTTGCTCCGCATATTTCTCGAGTTTCTTCATCAGAATGCTTGTAGACAGACCAGCTGCGCAAACAAGAAGGATCTTCATAAGGGATTCCCTTCGCATTGATTGGTTGGATAGTCACCGCACGCCGCTAGGCGTTCTTGGTTGCAGTGCGCTCATACAGGCAGATCAGCTCCTGCACGAGCTCCTGAGCAAGCATGGAGCACATGAGGTGGTCCTGAGCATGGACCAGCAACACATCCACCGACAGATGCTCGCCCGCTGCCTCAGTCGAAAGCAGCTGCGTTTGGATGTGGTGAGCCTTGATTCCCGCATCCTTTGACTGCTTCATGAGTTTGGCGGCGGCGTCAAAATCCCCCGCCTTTGCCTTTTCAAGGGCTTCGAAGGCAAGGCTGCGTGCCTCTCCCGCTGCAGCGACCAGCTGAAACGAAACCATCTCGGTTCCCTGATCGTCCATAACGGTCTCCTCTCCCGTGATGTTTGGTTTGTACTTGAATATTCGAAACGCCTATCTCCCGCCCGCAATCCTCGAGGTTTATTGCAGGTAGACTGACAGGGTCATCGACAAAAGAAGTCTTAAGCCGTATGCGCTTGCACAAGCGCCATCAGCTCATGCCAGGACCGGCGCTCGCGTAGGCGCTCGACCCCCTGGCGGTCCATAAAGATCTCGGCGAGCAGTGAGCTCAAGATCCGCGCCTCATCGCCGCCCGACCGGGCAAACGACACCATAAAGACGATATCGACCTCATGGCCGTATTCGTCCCAAAGAATGGGATGTTCGAGCAGGCCCACGGTAACAAAGGCCTCGGCGCTCAAGGGATGCATCCCATGGGGCATGGCTACCCCATTGCCAAACGAGGTGGCGCTCGCGCTCTCGCGCTCGGCGACCTCTTGGGCAAACTGGGCATCGACACGGCCGCTCTCGACGGCGCGCTCGGAGAGATATCGGAGAACGGCCTGCTTCGACGACGCCTCAACGCGGTTGAAGAACAGGGCACGGCTAAAGAAAGAGCTCACGGAGTCCGATTGCGCAGTGTCGTCGCTCAGCACCTTGCGGATAGCGTTGACATCGCTCGTCTCCAAGAAGAAATCGGCCTCGCGGACGGGCACGGGCAACTTGACGTTGAGCGGCACCGTTGTGAACACGTAGTCGATATGCGAAAAATCGAACGTTCCCACGCGGGCGACATCGCATGTCTCAATCGAATCGATATACATGCCAAACTGCTTGCGGTACTGGTGCTCGAGCATACGGGCGCTTCCCGCTCCCGAGGCGCACACGATCAGGATGCGTTTGCGACGCGGCTGGTCGGCTTGCTGCTCGAGGGCCAGGGCAAATGCCATGGCGATGTAGCCGAGCTCTTCATCAGAGGGCTGGCTGCCAAAATGACGCTCGAGTACCTGCGAGGTGCCAGCTGCCATCGAATAGGCCAACGGAAACCTCGTCTTGATATCGGACAGCATGGGGTTATCCATATCCATGTGATATTCAAGGCGATAGCCCAGAGGGCCGATATGCCGAGCAAGGTTCATGCGAAGTTCAAGATCGCCGCTAAAGTCAAACCTAAACTCATCGTTGACCGCACGTACCATCTCGGAAGCAATCTCCCACATCTCGTCCGAGATAACGGCAGAGCCCTTCTCGGGCACGCCCGTGCCCCTGCCGAGCAAATGGATTGCGATAAAGGCAACCTCTTCTCGGGGCATGCTCACGCCCAGGGCATCCTTGATGTTTGCGGCAATCTGGAAAGCCGCGGCGTATTCGCGCGTTCCCTCCAGTTTTTGAACGTCCGATTCTGCAGCTGGGACATAGCAGCCCTGCTCGATGCGGCCAAGAGCAATGTAAAGATGCATGATGAGATTGCGGGATGCCAGCGAGCTCACCGTGACGGGCGAGGCCGTCAGAGCATCGTCCACACATGCGGCGATGGCCCGCAGGCGCTCGGCGAGCTTTGCATCGTCGGTGTCGGGCAACACGGGCCTCACCAGCGAGGCCAGGCACAGGCGCCGCTGCGACTCCCCGCCCGCAACGCGGATTCCGTAGCGTGGGCGCTTTTCGAGCGTTAAGTCAACTTGGGCGAGTTTCTGCTCTAACAGACGCATGTCATTGGACAGAGTTCGCGCCGAAACGTAGAGTAAATCCGCATACTCCTCAATCGTCACCCACTGGGACCGCATGAGGAGGTCGTTAAGAAGGAAGGACACACGGCCGTCGCGCGTATCAGGAATGCCCGGATGGGCCAGAGCCGCACCGTCTAGCAAGCGAGCAAGCTCATCTGCACGTGCAACATCGATACGATACTGCCCCTTGCTGCCTACGATGCGTGCATCCCCTGCAAGGTTGTCGTTTGCGCGATGGATATAGTTTCTCACGGCGCGCTCGCTTACCTCGAGACGCTTGGCAAGTACCGCGACAGCGACAGGCTGAGCGTCCTCGATCATATTTACAAGCTGCTTGACGCGAGCATCCATGTCCTCCTCCTTTCCCTGCGTCTAGTCTAACGCGGTAAAGAATGACACTCCACGTCGCGCTCGTTCCGCCAACTCGGAACAGGTTGCGGGGAGTCCAGCTGAGCTATGGAGAGCCTGGGGAGAGGGCCCGAAGGCAATGCGTCGGTGTGGGATGCGCCTTCCCAGCCATTGGGCAGTCATTGGGGACAGACTTAAATGAGTAGTCGTTGGGGACGTTCTTGTTTGGCTAGTCGTTTAAGAACGTCCCCAATGACTATTAAGGACTGTCCCAAGCTGCCGGCAGGAAAGGACCGTCCCCAAGTGCCGGGTTTGTCCCCAATGACTAGGTGAATAGCAAAAGCCCCGCAGTCGGAGCGGACCGCGGGGCTCATGAAGAGAGGCTAGTTTGTGGGCGCCTTGCCCGGCGCCCACGAGAGAGGCAATGGAGTAGAGGCTACTCGTGGATGCGGGTACCGGAGAGGCCGGCCATGGTCTCGGCGGCCTTGTCCAGGGCGCCGATGATGCAGGTGCGGCCCTTGCGGGAACGGGCGAACTTGATGGCGGCGCGGACCTTGGGCTCCATGGAGCCCTTGCCGAACTGGCCCTCGTCAGCCAGGCGCTCGGCCTCGTCGGCGGTGATGTCCTCGAGCTCCTCCTGGTTGGGCTTGCCGAAGTTGATGGCGACATGCTCGACGGCGGTCAGCAGGAACAGAACGTCGGCGTCGCAGTCCTCGGCCAGCAGCTCGCCGCCCAGGTCCTTGTCGATGACGGCGGGGACGCCCTTGTAGCAGCCCTTGTTCTCGTAGTCGCGGACGACGGGGATGCCGCCGCCACCGCAGGCGATGACGATGAACTCGTTGTCGAGCAGGTTGAGGATGGAGTCGGCCTCGACGATCTTCTTGGGGTCGGGGGAAGCGACGACGCGACGCCAGCGGCCGGAATCCTCGACGAAGACCTTGGAGGGGGCCTCGGCCATGAACTCCTTGGCCTGCTCCTCGGTGTAGAAGGGGCCGATCGGCTTGGTCGGGTTCTTGAACGCGGGGTCGTCGGGGTCGCACTCGATCTGGGTGACGACGGTTGCGGCGTGCCAACGCTTATAGCGCTTGTGCATCTCGCGGCCGATGCCCTGCTGCAGGTGATAGCCGATGTAGCCCTGGGACATGGCGCCGCACTCGGGCAGCGGCGTCTCGGGGGTGCCGAAGGCGTCGTGGGCGGCGGCGAAGGCG
>CAJMJM010000097.1 GCA_905213725.1 Collinsella aerofaciens | reverse complement strand
GCTATGTGTCGCAGACGGTTGCGTACTCGTTGTTTGCCCCAATCAAATACTCAGTTTTCCAAAATGCTGCCGATTCATCGATGCGCTGTTCACTGATTTCGGTTCAAAGTCAGATGGTGGCGGTGGGTGCTGTTCTTTTCTATCTGCTCAACGCTGTGTTGAGTAGCGTTGCGGGCATTCGAGTCGTATTGCTTGTTGCACTCGGGATTTCTTCCTTGGTGTATATCCCCGCGCTATTTCGTCTTACAAGTCAAAGGCCGTGAGTATTTGGACACCGATAACTTATATATCAACGCAATAAACCCGAGCGCGAGGGCGTTTGGGTTTATTATTGAAGCGTATGTAACCTGGCGGCGCCACACCGCCTGTTAGTAGGGAGACACATGAACGTTCTGGTCGTCAACGCAGGATCTTCGACGCTTAAGTATCAGGTCATCGATACCAAGTCCCACAAGGTGTCCGCAAAGGGCTCCTGCGAGCGCGTCTGCTTTACCGGCGGCACCTTCACCCACGCTGCCAACGGTTCCAAGAAGGTGACCGAGAACATCGAGTTCCCCGACCATAAGGTCGCCATCGAGGTCGTTCTGAAGGACCTCGAGGCCAACGGCGTCAAGATCGAGGGCATCGGCCACCGTATCGTTCAGGGCGGTTGGTACTTCGGCGATTCCTCCCTCGTCGACGAGGACGTTCTCGCCAAGATCCGCGAGGTCGCTCCGCTCGCCCCGCTGCACAACAACCCTGAGGCCAACGTTATCGAGTACTGCCTCGAGCAGTATCCCGACCTGCCCAACGTCACGGTCTACGACACCGCTTTCCACTTCAACATGCCCGAGGTCGCCAAGACTTACGCCCTGCCCAAGGATGTTTGCGACAAGCTGCACATCCGTAAGTACGGCGCCCACGGCACCAGCTACCGTTACATCTCCAAGAAGGTCGCAGAGATGACCAACGGCGAGGCCCGCAAGGTCGTCGTGTGCCATATCGGCTCCGGCGCTTCCCTGTGCGCCATCGAGGACGGCAAGTGCATGGACACCACCATGGGCTTGACGCCGCTCGACGGTGTCATGATGGGCACCCGCTGCGGCTCCATCGACCCGGCTACCGTGTGCTACCTGCAGCGCGAGGGCGGCTACACCTTCGACGAGGTCGACGAGATGATGAACAAGAAGTCCGGCCTTTTGGCTGTGACCGGCGGCAAGACCAACGACTGCCGCAACGTCGAGGAGCTCGCCGCCGCTGGTGACCCCGATGCTCAGCTCGCCTTCGACATGTTTGTCTACAAGATTGCCGCCAAGGCTGCCGAGATGGCTACTTCTATGTGCGGTATGGACACGCTGGTCTTCACCGCTGGCATCGGTGAGCACGCTCCGGCCGTTCGTGCCGGCGTCGCCGACCGTCTGGCCTTTATGGGCGTCAAGATGGATCATGCCCGCAACGCCCTGCGTGGTGACGGCGCTTGGTGCCTGTCCGCCAAGGATTCCAAGGTCAAGATTTTCGTCATCCCCACGGACGAGGAGTTCATGATCGCTTCCGACGTCGAGCGCATCGTCAACGGCAAGTAATTGCAAGAGGGGAGGGGCTGGACGACCGAGCGCCGTTCGGCCCCTCTTTTGTGCTCGTTGGGCGATATGCTTGATAGTTATTTATCAAGTTGTGATAACTTCTTATTAAAATGCGGCCGCCTTAAGGGGTCTGCGTCGACCTTATTGCACTGCAAAGGAGTCTCATGAACGTACTTGTTGTCAACGCCGGCAGCTCAAGCCTTAAATATCAGCTTTTGGATACCGATACCCGAGAGGTTTTCGCCAAGGGCAACTGCGAACGTATCGGTTCGGACATGGGCATCTTTGGCCACTCCGAGAACGGTGGCGCCAAGCAGACCGAGGAGGTCCCTTTCCCCGATCATCGCTCTGCTATCGCTCGCGTGCTCGAGGAGCTCGAGAAGACCGACTTTACGATTGATGGCATTGGCCATCGTATCGTTCAGGGCGGCTGGCACTTCGATGATTCCGCAGTTTTCGACGAGGAGGTTATGGCCAAGAGTCTTGAGGTGGCTCCGCTTGCGCCGCTGCACAACTACGGCGAGGCCGCAGCAATCGAGATTTGCCGGGAGATGTAGCCGGAGCTGCCCAACGTCGCCGTCTTCGATACCTCGTTCCACATGACCATGCCCGAGGTCGCCTATACCTACGCGCTGCCCAAGGACGTGTGCGACAAGTACCACGTGCGCAAGTACGGCGCCCACGGCACGAGCCACCGCTATGAGTGGATGATGGCCAAGGAGATCCTGGGTTCGCGCTGCCACCGTCTGCTTTCGTGCCATTTGGGTAACGGTGCTTCGCTTGCCGCCATTGAGGACGGCGTGTGCCGCGACACCACGATGGGCCTCACGCCGCTTGACGGTCTGATGATGGGTACCCGCTGTGGTTCCATTGACCCGGCCACCGTGTGCTACCTCCAGCGCGAGGGCGGCTACAGCTATCAGGAAGTCGATGACATGATGAACAAGCAGTCTGGTCTGCTTGCCATCTCGGGCATCTCCAACGACGCCCGCGACATCCGTACACGCGCCTCCGAGGGCGACGAGCGCTGCCTGCTCGCCTTCGATATGTTCGCCTACAAAGCCATGCAGCAGGCTGGCTCCATGATCGCTTCTATGGCGGGCGTGGACACCATCACCTTTACCGCCGGCATCGGCGAGAACGACTGGTCGATCCGCAAGGCCTTCTGCGACTGCTTTGAGTGGCTGGGCGTACGCATCGACAATAACAAGAACCGCGAGGCCGTGGGCAACGGCCCGCAGGTCATCAGTGCCGCCGGTTCCGCCGTCACGGTCATGGTCATCCCCACCGACGAGGAATACATGATCGCCCACGACGTCGAGCGTCTGACCGGTAGCAACTAGCGCATTCGTCTGCAATTGAGAGAAAGGCCTCCAGAGCAACGAGCTCCGGAGGCCTTATTTGATGGACGAGACGAGCGGGGCGGAAACTCCATCCCACAATCAGCCTCCAAACCGGGACACATTTTCCGGAAGGCCAGAAATCGGAACGCAGTCTATCTTATGGCTCCAAAGTGGTCATTACCTGCAACGCATACGCTCTCAGCAACGTCGCCCATCCATCCAAATTCTCAGCCCCAGCTCGTAGCCAAGCCGCCGTCCACCCCAGATTCCCTGAATGCCACGTGATAGTAGAAGGCCGCACAGGTTAACCCCTGAAAACATTCCGCAGACCAGAAACGCCCCCGTTCGTAGCTCCGAAGGAGCAGAACGGGGGCGTTTCATTGGTCGAGGACGTTTTCAGGGGTTAACCTGTGCGGCCTTCGGGCGAGTACGTCCGCTACTCAGCCATCTGAGCCTGGACGGCGGTGATGGCTACGACACCCACGATGTCGTCGGCAGAACAGCCGCGCGACAGGTCATTAACCGGCTTGGCGATGCCCTGCAGGATGGGGCCGTAAGCGTCGGCGCCAGCGAAGCGCTGGACCAGCTTGTAGCCGATGTTGCCTGCCTCGAGGTCGGGGAACACGAGCACGTTGGCCTTACCGGCGACGGAGGAGCCGGGAGCCTTGAGCTGGGCGACGGTGGGGACGATAGCGGCGTCGAGCTGCAGGTCGCCATCGATGGCGAGCTCGGGAGCCTTCTCCTTGCAGAACTTCACGGCCTCCTGGACCTTCTTGGCGACCTCGCCACCGGCGGAGCCCATGGTGGAGTAGGAGAGCATGGCCACGTGCGGCTCAACATTGCCCATGAAGGTGGACCAGGAGTGAGCGGAGGCGATGGCGATCTCGGAGAGCTCGTCGGAGGACGGGTTGATGTTGAGGCCGCAGTCGGCGAAGATCAGCGTGCCGTCGGTGCCGAACTGCGGGGTGTCGGTGCACATCACGAAGAAGGCCGAGACCAGCTTGGTGCCCGGGGCGGTCTTGAGGATCTGCAGCGCGGGGCGCAGGGTGTCGGCGGTGGAGTGGCAGGCACCGGAGACCAGGCCGTCGGCATCGCCCATCTTGACCATCATGGTGCCAAAGTAGGTGGCGTCCATCACCTGGGCGCGAGCCTGCTCGATGGTAACGCCCTTCTTGGCGCGGAGCTCGGCAAACTTCTGCGCGTACTCCTCGTGCTTCTCGGCATTGCGCGGGTCGATGACGGTAGCGCCGGGAACGTTGATCTCGTCGGGGTTGCCCAGGATGACGATCTTTGCCAGGCCCTCCTCGATGATTTTGGTGGCCGCGACGATAGTGCGCGGATCCTCGCCCTCGGGCAGGACGATCGTCTTAAGGTCGGCCTTGGCGGCAGACTTCATACGGTTTAGGAAATCGCTCATGTTACTCCTTACAAGCGTTTCGCTAAGCTCCAGGCGCCCGGCTGTTCACGAATAAACCCGCTGCTAGCGGGTTTACCTTTCAATTATGTTCGCCGCGGTGCTTGAGCTTTCCTTGTGTGGCAAGCTCATTATAGGACGCATTAGCGCTATAATCGCTCTGATAAATATGTCTCGAAGAATGTTCGAGAAAAGCCCAGCTAACGAGCCCGTGGCTTTTGACAAGGAGTATCGATGCAGATTACCTCAGGCCTGCCTGAAGGCTTTAACGCCGGCGCGTACGACATGATTGTCGTCGGTGCTGGATATGCCGGTGCCGTTTGCGCCCGCCGTCTTGCCGAGACCATCGGCTATCGTGTTGCCGTTTTGGAGCGCCGTAGCCACATTGCGGGCAATGCCTATGACTGCACTGACGAGGCCGGAATCCTGATCCACGAGTACGGTCCGCATATCTATCACACCTTTAACGAGCGCGTGCACAATTTCCTGTCGCGCTTTACCAAGTGGACGGATTATCAGCACAAGGTGCTCGCCAACATCAACGGTACCCTTATGCCCGTGCCCTTCAACCATGCGAGTCTCAAGCTCGCCTTTGGTGACGAGCGCGGCGAGGAGCTGTATCAGAAGCTCGTGGAGACCTTTGGCAAGGATGTCAAGGTGCCCATTATGGAGCTGCGTAAGAAGAACGACCCGGACTTGGCCGAGGTCGCCGATTACGTCTACGAGAACGTCTTTTTGCATTACACCATGAAGCAGTGGGGCCAGACGCCCGATCAGATCGACCCCTCGATCACCGGCCGCGTTCCCGTCTTTGTGGGCGATGATGACCGCTACTTCCCGCAAGCTCCCTTCCAGGGCATGCCGCAGGAGGGCTACACGGCGCTTTTTGAGCACATGCTCGACCACGACCTGATCGACGTGTTCTGCGACGTGGACGCCCGCGATCTCTTTGAGATCGACGAGACTACCGTCAAGATCGACGGCAAGGTCTATGGTGGCGAGATCGTCTACACCGGTCCGCTCGATGAGCTGTTCAACCTCGACTTGGGCGCGTTGCCGTACCGCACGCTCGATATGAAGTTCGAGACGCTCGATATGGACCAGTTCCAGCCCGTGGGCACCGTCAACTACACCACGAGCGAGGACTACACGCGTATCACCGAGTTCAAGAACATGACCGGTCAGGTCCTGCCCGGCAAGACCACCATCATGAAGGAGTACTCCAAGGCCTATACGCCCGGCTCGGGCGAGACGCCGTACTACGCCATTCTTGAGCCCGAGAACCGTGAGCTCTATGAGCGCTATCTTGAGCGCGTCCAGAACCTGACGAACTTCCACCCGGTGGGTCGTCTGGCCGAGTATCGTTACTACGATATGGACGCCGTGACCAATTCCGCCCTCGATCTTTCGGATGAGATTATCGCCTGCCATGCATAAAGTCATAACATTCGGTATTCCCTCGTATAACGCCGCCAAGGACATGGACCATTGCATCACCTCCATCTTGGAGGGGAGCAATTACGCCACCGATTTCGAGATTATCGTGGTGGACGACGGCTCCAAGGACGAGACGGCCGCCAAGGCCGACGAGTGGGAGGCCCGTTATCCTGGAATCATCCGCGCGGTGCACCAGGAGAATGGCGGTCACGGTATTGCCGTCCTTTCGGGTCTGCGCGAGGCGCAGGGCACCTACTACAAGGTTGTCGACTCGGACGACTGGCTTGACGGCGCTGCCCTTTCGACCATGCTGTCGATTCTGCGTGGCTTTGAGGAGCGCGACCAGCGCGTTGACCTGTTTATCTCGAACTACGTGTACGAGAAGGTTTACGAGGGCACGCATACCGCTATTGGCTACAAATTTGCCCTGCCGCGCAAAAAGATCTTTTCCTGGGATCAGATCGGTCATTTCCGCCTGGACCAGAACCTACTCATGCACAGCCTGTGCTATCGCACGGATGTGCTGCGCGAGTCCAATCTTCCCATGCCGCCGCACACGTTTTATGTGGACAACATCTACGCCTACGTGCCGCTGCCGCGTTGCAAGACCATGTACTACGCCGACATCGACCTCTACCGCTACTTTATCGGTCGCGAAGGCCAGAGCGTCAACGAGGCAACGATGGTCAAGCGTCTGGACCAGCAGTTCCGTGTTACGCGTATCATGATGGAGTCGTACCACCTGTACAGCGATGTTGAGTCGTCGCGCCTGCGTTCGTACATGATGGGCTATTTCACCATGATGATGGCGATCTGCTCGGTGCTCACCAAGCTTTCCGAGGAAGATTGCGCCGACGAGCGCCTAAAGACGCTGTGGAATGATTTGAAGGCCTACGACGAGCGCATGTATCGTCGTGCCCGCTACGGCGTGGTCGGCTTCTTCACCAACCTGCGTGGACGGGCGGGAGACAAGACCACACTCGGCCTATACCGTCTTGCCTCAAAGATCTTCAAATTCAACTAGCTGCCGAGTAATCGCTGCTGATAGGTTGACTGGGCCCCTTGGCCGTTAGTTTGCTACTGCGAACAGTCCTGCTCGCACGGAAAGCACATTAAGTGCTTTCCGGCTCGTGCGGAACTTGTATCAAACTAAAGGCCAAGGGGCCTCTGCTATAAATCGATTGTCAGATAGGTGAATTTGAAGATCTTCGACGCGCGGTACACAGGGGCCTGGGCTGAAAAGAATTAAGTTGATAGTCGGTCGGAGGCGGGGGGGGGGGGGG
>CAJMJM010000096.1 GCA_905213725.1 Collinsella aerofaciens | reverse complement strand
TGGTAGGCACGAGGGCGTCTTTTTTTTTTTTAATGATTCGGGGACCACCGAGATCTAGACCGACCTCGTCGGCCGTTGCTTCATTGAGGACGTCGTGGCTCCCGATGGCACCGTGCTCTTTGAGCAGGACGGCTACATCGAGAAGGTCGCCGCCATCCAGAAGATGGTCGATGCGGGCCTCAAGAAGGTCAAGCTTCGCGCGCTGCTCACCTGCCGCTCCAAGTACGGCGTGTGCCAGAAGTGCTACGGCTGGGATCTTTCCACCCGTCGTCCGGTCGCCATCGGTACTGCCGTCGGCATTATTGCCGCCCAGTCCATCGGCGAGCCCGGTACGCAGCTTACGATGCGTACCATTCACTCCGGCGGCGTCGCTGGCGTCGACGATATTACGCAGGGTCTGCCTACGGTCAGCCGTATGTTCGATATCGTCGGCAACGTCAACGAGAAGATTCTGGGTCGCGAGGCCGAGCTGGCCCCGTACTCCGGCCACCTCTCGATTAAGCCCGAGAAGTCCGAGTACGTGCTGACGCTCACCGACTCCGAGGATCACACCCGTGTCCTCGACGAGCGTCGCGTTCCCGCTTCGGTGCGCTTCATGCCCGAGATCGAGGACGGCTGCGAGGTTCGCGCCGGCGACCAGATCACCAAGGGCTTCGTCAACTTCCGCAGCCTGCGCAAGCTGACCGACATCGAGTCGACGATGCACACCTTCGTCGAGAGCGTCAAGGACGTCTACACCAGCCAGGGCGTCGACCTGAACGACAAGCACATCGAGGTGCTCGCACGTCAGATGCTGCGTCGCGTTCAGATCACCAACCCCGGCGACTCCAAGTACCTGCTTGGTCAGTACGTCGACCGCTACGAGTTCGCCGACGAGGTCGAGCGCGTTGCCCGTCTGGGCGGTCAGGCTCCCGTGGCCGAGCCCGTCATCCTGGGTACGCTCAAGGTCGCGTCCAACATCGACTCCTGGCTGTCGAGCGCTTCGTTCATCCGTACTGCCGGCGTCCTTACCGAGGCTGCCATTGAGGGCAAGGTCGACCACCTGCTCGACCTTAAGTCCAACGTCATCGTCGGTAAGAAGATCCCGGCTGGTACCGGCCTCAAGCCGTACGCCAACGCCAAGCTGACGTATCGCACGGCCGACGGCTATGTCGACATCGACGGTCCGGCTTCGCCCAACGCCAAGTCGCTGCCTGAGTGGGCTCCTGTGGAGCTCAAGGACCTGGACGAGCAGCTCCCGCAGCAGCTCGACTGGGCCGGCTACGATGAGTTCGGTGGTGCTGACGGTTCGTTCACCCGCAACGGCCACACCATCTCCGCCGAGAAGGCTCGCCTGTACCTGTTCGACGACCTGGGCGTGTCGCAGCGCTGGACCAACAAGTTCAGCGAGGTCGGCATCGAGACGGTCGGCGACCTGGTCGGCAAGTCCGAGGAGGATCTGCTGCGCATCGATGGCATCGGTGCCAAGGCGATCGAGGAGCTCCGTGACGGCCTGGAGGCCCACGACCTGCTCTACATCCTCGAGAACAACGACGACGTTGCCGACGAGGAAGACCTCTCGCAGCTGTTGCAGATGGTCTTTAGCCCCGACGGTCCGGACGATATCCTGCTGGGTACCTCCGCTCCGACGCATCACGCCGACGCCGACGAGGAGCTCCTGGGCGCCCCGATCGACGACAAGAAGGCTCCCGCCAACGGCGCGATCAACGAGGACATGGCTTCCCTCGACGAGCTGCTCAACCAGCTCGTGGACACCGACGACGCCGAAGAGGCCAAGGACAACGACGAGGAGTAATTTCCTAGTACGTTAACCGTCCTTCCAAAGACCCGCTTCCCAACAGGGGAGCGGGTCTTTTTTGTTGAAGAAAACCTACCAAAAAGGGACAGGTTTATTTTGGTAGGTTATTCCTGCTTGAATTTGAAACATTTCGTTCGGTCAAAGCGTATCTATGGTGAGGGCCTCAGCAAGAAACATCAGCATCACCGGGAGGTGATTATGGAAGAACAAGCATTTAGACAGGCGGTCGAAGATTACCGGGATGTCGTGTTTCGGATCGCATTGACGTACCTACGCGATCGTGCCGATGCCGACGATGTTGCCCAAGATGTCTTTCTTAAGTTGCTCAAAAGCGATGGACACTTTGAAAGTTGGGAGCATCTTCGTCGCTGGCTTATTCGGGTCACGATCAATGAATGCAAATCGCTCTTTCGAAAGCCATGGAGGCGCATAGAGGATATTGAGAACTTGGCCGATTCACTCTCGGCAGCGCAGGATGAGACCAAGGTGGTCCTGTCAGACGTTATGCGACTTCCGGAACGATTCCGTGTTCCCATCGTGCTCTATTACTATCTAGGCTTTTCGACCTCAGAGATTGCCGAGTTGTTGCATGTACCAGCCGCGACCGTTCGAACGCGTTTAGCTCGCGGTCGATCGAAGCTCAAATTCATCCTAGAGGAGGGCGACCGTGAAATCCAATCAAATCAAGCAGGCCTTCGAGTCCATCCAAGCCGATAGCAATCTTGCAGATCGCGTTCTTAATGCAGCTGAAGGCGAGCCGCTTCGCAAAAGGGGTCATGCTAAGCCCCTCTATGTTGCGGTTATCGGATGTCTTGCCGGAGTGTTGGCGACCGGAGGGGTCGCCTACGCCGTTGTCAATTCCAGCTATTTTGCCTCAGCCTGGGGAAACCACGGCAACGGGGATTCCATTACCTGGACCAACGGCGGCTCATCGGGAACTAAATATACCTACACCAGAGAGTTTGGCGATGGCATCGCGCCCCAAAGCCTGGAGGGCACAGTCCAGAAGGTTAATCTGTCCGTCGAGGGTAACGGCTATACGCTTGATATCCATGAGATGGCAATCGACCAAAACGGCTGCGGAGCCGTGACGTTTACGTTGTCCAATCCAAATGGAGTTAACTACTACAAGCCAGCAGCAGAGATTGGCGAACTTGTTCTCTATGGTGAAGAAGAACAGGGCATCGGCACGCCCGATATGAAGTTCGGCGAGGAATGGCCTGACACACGCAGCACAATTGATAAGGACACATCAAGCGATACTGTCATTAATGGCACGATGTACTTTGCCGCTATGGATCGCGAGCGAGATTTGCAACATGCGGTCACCTGGAATATCCACTGGACCGAGGGTGAAGGTGAGAGTGCGAGGCGGTTTGAGGCGTCGACACCCGAGTTCAATATTGGAGCGTACGTCGATACAAAGGAACTCCGCTCCGGTGACTCGCCTCTTGAGATTAGCCCGTTTTCCATCCAGACGCACATCGATGATTTGGGCTATGAAGCAGTTGATAATAAGCTGACCGTCAGCTACAAGGATGGATCGGAGCAGATTATCGAAGATGACGACGCAGGGGTGTTCAACTTATATTTTTCTTATGGGCGCAATAGCGGAGAGAACATCTGGGTGCCAACGAAGTTGATTGATGTCGAACAAGTGGTCTCAGTAACGCTTGAGGGCACGAGGTGCACGTCAACAGGGGAGACCGAAACAAAAGTACCCTTTACCATCGTCTATTCGTAAGGTCTGAGGCCGCTTCCTACTAGGGGAAGCGGCCTCTTTTGCGTTAAATGGAAACGCCGCCGATTTCCATGCGTCAGATGAGAGCAGATTACCGCTGGAGCGCGACGTTTCACCAGATAAAACCGAACAAAATAAACCTGTCCCTTTTTGGCGGGTAGCGTTGCCCCGCCGAGCACGTCGGATTCCCGGCCCGGGCGGCCGGCGGCTTAAGTTTGTCGCGAGTTCCGCACGAGCCGGAGAGCACTTAATGTGCTCTCCGTGCGAGTCAGGACTGTAGAGCAGCAAACTTAACCCCCGCGCCGCCCGGTCCGGGAATCCACCCCCGCGCACAGAAAGGGATTCCTTTTGTGTAGGCTTTGCGGAAATGTGCCAATTTTGGGATACGCCCGGCGGCGTGGTCTGTTGACGGCACAGCTAACGCCACGTATCCTATCGAACTGCGTGTTTCGTAGGGGGATGCTGACCCCTCGATTCAAGCCGTTGCACTTTACAGAAAGCTGGAATCATTCGAGAAGGAGTACGCTTTGCCTACTATTAACCAGCTGGTTCGCCAGGGCCGTCGTTCCGTGCCCAAGAAGTCCAAGAACGCTGCTCTGCAGCACAACTCCCAGAAGCGCGGCGTGTGCACCCGCGTCTTCACCACGAGCCCCAAGAAGCCGAACTCGGCTCTTCGTAAGGTTGCCCGTGTTCGCCTTGTCAACGGCATCGAAGTTACTGCTTACATCCCGTGTGAGGGCCACTACCTGCAGGAGCACTCCATCGTGCTCGTCCGCGGCGGTCGTGTCCGTGACCTCCCTGGTGTCCGTTATCACGTCATCCGTGGCGCCTACGACGCTGCTCCGGTCCAGAACCGTATGCAGGCCCGTTCCAAGTACGGTGCTAAGCGCCCCAAGGCCAAATAAGCCAGATAACGTTTTGATACTTTCGCCGTGTGCCGCCTAAGCGCCGCACGGTAGACACTTAAGGAGATTTCACATGCCGCGTCGTGCAGCAGCTAATCGTCGTGAGGTTCAGCCTGACGCCGTTTACAACAACCGCCTGGTGACTCAGCTCATCAACAAGGTCCTTCTTGACGGCAAGAAGGCCACCGCTGAGCGCATCGTTTACACCGCTTTCGAGATCGTTGCCGAGAAGTCTGAGGGTGGCGACGCTCTCGCTACCTTCAAGAAGGCTATGGACAACGTCAAGCCCACGCTCGAGGTTAAGCCCAAGCGTGTCGGTGGCGCTACCTATCAGGTCCCGATGGAGGTCAACTCCCGTCGTTCCACCGCTCTGGGTATCCGCTGGATCGTCAACTTCTCCCGCGCTCGCAAGGAGAAGACCATGGCCGAGCGTCTCGCCAACGAGATCCTCGACGCTTCCAACGGCCTGGGCGCTTCCGTCAAGAAGCGTGAGGACGTCTTCAAGATGGCCGAGGCCAACCGCGCGTTCTCTCACTATCGTTGGTAAGTTAAGGTAAGGAACTAACATGGCTAAGCCTAAGTACAAGCTTTCCGATACCCGTAACATCGGCATCATGGCCCACATCGATGCCGGTAAGACCACCACGACCGAGCGTATTCTTTACTACACCGGTAAGACCCACAAGATCGGTGAGGTCCATGAGGGCGCTGCCACCATGGACTGGATGGTTCAGGAGCAGGAGCGCGGCGTAACCATTACCTCCGCTGCTACCACGTGCTTCTGGAACAAGGACGGTAAGGACTACCGCATCCAGATCATCGACACCCCGGGCCACGTTGACTTCACCGCCGAGGTCGCGCGCTGCCTGCGCGTCCTCGATGGCGCTGTCGCCGTCTTCGACGCCGTTGCCGGCGTTCAGCCCCAGTCTGAGACCGTTTGGCGTCAGGCTTCTACCTTCAACGTCCCCCGCATCGCCTTCATCAATAAGTATGACCGCGTGGGCGCTGACTTCTTCAACGCTATCGAGACCATGAAGGATCGTCTCGACGCTAACGCCGTGGCCGCTCAGGTCCCGATGGGCGCCGAGGACAACTTCTGGGGCGTCATCGACCTGGTCACCATGACTGCATGGGACTTCAAGGCCGACGAGAAGGGTATGACCTACCCCGAGCCGATGGACGAGATCCCGGCTGAGTTCGCCGACATCGCTGCCACCAAGCGCGAGGAGCTCCTTGACGCTGCTGCCAGCTTTGACGACGAGCTCATGGAGAAGATCCTCATGGAGGAGGACTTCACCGTCGAGGAGCTTAAGGCCGCTCTGCGCAAGGGCGTTCTGGCCAACGAGCTCAACCTCGTCTTCGTGGGCTCCGCCTACAAGAACAAGGGCGTTCAGGAGCTGCTCGACGCTGTCGTCGACTACCTGCCCAGCCCGCTCGACGTTGAGGCCGTCACCGGTACCGATCCGGACACCGGCGAGGAGATCCAGCGTCATCCTTCCTTCGACGAGCCCTTCTCCGGCCTGGTCTTCAAGATCATGACCGACCCGTTCGTCGGTAAGCTCACCTACGTCCGCGTTTACTCCGGCCGCGCCGAGTCCGGCTCCTACGTTGTCAACGCTTCCAACGGTCAGCGCGAGCGCCTCGGCCGCATCCTCGAGATGAACGCCGCCGAGCGTATCGACCGTGACGACGCTGCCGCCGGCGACATCGTCGCTTGCGTCGGCTTCAAGAACTCCACCACCGGCGACACCCTGTGCGCCGAGGGCAAGGAGATCGTCCTCGAGAAGATCGAGTTCGCTAAGCCCGTTATCGACGTTGCCATCGAGCCCAAGACCAAGGCCGAGCAGGACAAGATGTCCCTGGCTCTGACCAAGCTCGCCGAGGAGGACCCGACCTTCCAGGTGTCCACCAACCACGAGACCGGCCAGACCATCATCGCCGGCATGGGCGAGCTGCACCTCGAGATCATCGTCGACCGTCTGCTCCGTGAGTTCAAGGTTGACGCTAACGTTGGTAAGCCCCAGGTTGCCTACCGCGAGACCGCTGGTCACGACGTCGAGAAGGCTGAGGGCAAGTTCGTCCGTCAGTCCGGCGGTCGCGGTCAGTACGGCCATGCCGTCATCAAGCTCGAGAAGATGGAGGAGGGCTTCGGCTACGAGTTCGTCAACGCTATCGTCGGCGGCGTCGTGCCCAAGGAGTACATCCCGTCCATCGACAAGGGCATCCAGGAGGCCCTGAACACCGGTGTTATCGCCGGCTTCCCGGTCCTCGACGTTAAGGTCACCCTGTTCGACGGTTCTTACCACGAGGTCGACTCCTCCGAGGCCGCCTTCAAGATCGCCGGTTCCATGGCTATCAAGGACGCCCTCAAGAAGTCCGATCCGCAGCTGCTCGAGCCGATCATGGCTGTCGAGGTCGAGACCCCCGAGCAGTACATGGGCGACGTTATGGGCAACCTCTCCGGTCGCCGCGGCAAGATCGAGGGCATGGAGGATCGCAAGAACACCAAGCTCATCCGTGCCAAGGTGCCGCTGGGCGAGATGTTCGGTTACGCTACCGACCTTCGCTCCCAGACCCAGGGCCGTGCATCCTACACGATGCAGTTCGACTCTTATGAGCCCGCGCCCAAGT
>CAJMJM010000095.1 GCA_905213725.1 Collinsella aerofaciens | reverse complement strand
GATTCTAGGCGATGGCCCTCCCTTGCTTCTTACACCACGACTCTGCGCGCTACCCCCGATGAGGTGCTTTGCGGAAAGTGCATCCCACTCTGGGCGGTCGAAGTGGGACACACTTTCCCAAAGGCGCTCCAACGGGAAATTGCGTCCCATTATTCGGTCAAGAAACGGGATGCATTTTCCCAATGAGAGCAAAACCGGAAAATGCATCCCACAATCAGCCCTCAAAGTGGGACGCCGTTTCCCAATGAGGCTCAAGTGGAAAATGCATCCCGGAATTTGCGCTCAAAGTGGGATGCGGTTTCCGGTTGAGGGTCTAAGGGGAAAGTGCGTCCCAGAATCGACGCTTGAAATGGGATGCAGTTTCCCGATGAGGCACTCGACGGAAAATACATCCCAGAAATGGCCTTTGAGCTGGGATAAGATTTCCGCGGCATCTCGGATTCTCAAAAATGAGACACGCCGTTGGCGAAAATGAGACACGTGATATCGGGCATCGGATGTATCATTTGCAAAAATGAGTCCACTCCACTCGAATAAAGCGAGGTCCCTCATGTACGTTCCACACCCCCGTATCCGTAGGCTGTCGAAAATCCCGCTTGTTGGGACGGCGGCGCTTGCTGCGGTGATCGCCACGAGCGTCGCCTGCTTCACGGCCACGCCCCAGGTTGCCCAGGCGGCAGACGCGCCCGCAATCACCGATATGACCGAGCAGGATTATCAAGCCCTGGGTCTGGGCACGAGCGAGGACATTCCGGCCGATACCGTTGGCCCCTATTCCACTGATACCCCCACGACGTTTGCCACGCGCAGCGAGGTCTATATGGCAGCTAACGGTAGCCATGGCAATCGCTACACTCTGCGCGACAAGCTCGAGAACGTCGAGCGCGGTGACATTGGCGGCAGCAGCAAACTCACCGATGGCTATGGAAGTGTGTGGGGCGCCGCAAAGTTCTGGCAAAACGTCAACAACTTCGATACGAACAGCGATCTCTACAAGCATAGCGACTACGGTGGCGGCACCTGGTCGTACCTAAGCAACAATGAGTCCTCAACAGTACTCGCCAACGACAACAACGGTTTCTCGGGCATTCACGCCACGAGTGTTGAGTTCTGCAGCGACGCCAGCACGGGCAAAAAGAGCCGCGTTGCCGAGCTCCGTGCCTACGGCGACAGTTCCTCCACGACGATTGACGGCAAGTCATACGCCGGAAAGGTTGAGCTGGTCCTCTACTCGTTTAGCAACGGGCGTACGCGCACTCTCGACACACACCTGCCGGTGACGGTCAACACTAATATGATGTACGAAGGCCGTTTTAAGTACCTGGATGCCGGTTACCTGCAAGAGCACGACGCCGTCTTTGATGTCGAGGCGGGCGATGTCGATGGCGACGGCGTCGACGAGCTTTTTGTCTACGCGGGCTGCTATGTCGACGAGAACGGCGTGCGCAAGGCTGTAGTCGACATGTATGACTTGGGGGCGGCAACTGGAAGCAAAGCGTCGTCAAGATCGATGCCGGTAACGCCGCGGACTACACCACGCACAACAAGGGCGGGAACGACTCCTGGACGCAGCTTCAGTCAGCTCCTGTCGTTTCGCTAGCGGCCGGCGACCTCGATCGCGATTTTTGCGATGACCTCGCCATCGTGGTCTCGGCACCCTACGGCAAGAAGAATATTGATAAGTCGACGCATTGCGAGCTGTTTTCGTGGGATGCATCCAAGGGTGCGCTCGTCCATGTCGATGCTCTGGGCGACGCGGGCGCAATCTCCCTCTCCGCGAACGGCAAGACCATGGTCGCTGCGAATGCGACGTTCGGCACGTTTGCCGCCTACGATGAAGAAGGAAAGAAGACGGTTGAAACCGTCACGGGCCTTATTCTTGCGGGCTATGACTGGCAACGCAGCGCTTTTGATTACGGCGCTTCTGACGGCAGCAAGGGGCTGTACGGCGCGCTGTACCGCTACGCGTATTTTGACTCGGAGTCTGGCGAGTTCAAGCTTTCCGATTGCAAGGAATACAGAGACGGGCTCCTCGCCTCCTATGGGCTGATGCATGTGCCCAACAGCGCATGGAAGGATAGCGCTCAGGATAAGCGCTATCCGTGCACCTTGGCGCCTATTGCCCTTGCTACTGCCAACCTTGACGGCCTGTCCGAGCAGCTGGCGGTCGACGAGGTGCTCGTGGGCGGCGATGTGTTCTGCGACTTTGCCTGCAACACGGCACAGAGCGGGGCTCAGGGCTTGGGGTCCATGGTCGGAACCATGAGCATGAGCGGTCAGCAATACAACAGCAGCAACAAGCATGACCACAAGGGTATAGAGCAGGTGTGGATCAGCGACGTCAAGGCGGGCAGCGTCTCGGGTTCGGACCGCTATAACGAGAGCTTTATCGCCGTGGTGGGCAAGCACCGCGACGAGGACCTGCGCAAGAACGATGACTACTATTGGATGACCGCCTCGCATTTTTCGCTCGACGAGAACGGAAAGGTGCGCCGCGGCGAGGAGCAGGTGATTAGCGAGAGCAACCGTCGCGGCACTACCTACGGCACATTTATCTCGCTCGCGCTGCCCGATGTCGACAACGACAGCGTCAAGATCACGTACAAGGACCGCTACAAGGTCTATACCAACCCGCGCGTGCTTGCAGTGCTGCAGGATGCGCCCTATGTTGAGGATCTGGAGCAGGCATACGGCTATCTGGTGTTGGGCGGCACGTCATACGGAGAGGAAAAGGGCACGGGGACATCCCAGGGCTATACCATTGGCGCCGAGTTGGGCGTTGCCGTCGAGGTGCAGACCGGTCCGCCCCTGGTCGCGATGAATGCTTCAGTCGATTTTGCCGCCGAGGGATGCTATGACTACCGGAGCGAGCGCACGGTCAGCGCAAGCGTAAGCTATGAGTCGCATGCCGGCGAGGGTGACAAGGCCGTGCTCTACACGATTCCGATGGTCTATTACGAGTATGAGATCGAAAATGAGGAAACTGGTGGCAAGGGCGTGATGGCGGCGCCCGTGTCGCTCGGCGCGCAGACCTCGGTCGTTAATGTCGAGGCCTATGACCGCATTGCCAAACAGCACAATATGACGCCGCTCAGCTACTTTTTGACCAACCGGTCGGGAGAACCCGGAACCTATCAAACGACGCTCAACGGCGAGACTCCCGTTGGGGATTCCTTTGGCCTGGGCAAGCCTGGCGTAACGCGCGCCTACACGCACGATGGGTTTAACGGCGCCGCCGCGCAGTCGGGGGCGAGCATTGAGCAGACCATCGAAGTCGAGGAGGGCAAGGAGCAGGAGCTCGAGCTCGGCTTGACGCTGAACGGCAGCGTTGTCATGGGCGCGAAGCTCGCAAAGCACGAGTTGTTTGGCGGCCTGTGCTTTGGTGCCAACGCCGGCTTTACTACGGGTAACTCCTCGAGTGAATCGACCGAATACGGCGGCACCGTCGACAACCTGCCCGAGGCCGCGCAGGGCAAGTACGGTTTTGTGTGGCGTCTGGGCGTCTACGCGGTGGATGTCGACAAGTTCGAGGCAGACTCGGGCGACAAGCTCGGCACCAAGGACACCGACCAGTTCTGGATCGTGGGCTATGACGTTAAGGACGTCGAGATGCCCGACGCGCCGGCCGTGACGGGCTTTACGGCAAACGCCGTCGATTCGACCAGCGTTACGTTTAGCTGGGACGATGTACTCGCAAACAAGAGTGGCTTTAGCTACGGCGTGGGCATGCTGCAGAGCAATGCGGCGGATGCGGTCGTCAATAGCTGGAAGATTGCCGACAACACGCAGACCTCGCTCAAGTGGGATGGGCTGCAGCCCAATACGGAGTAGCGATTCGCCTTCGCCGCCTTTATGAATGGTTCCTCGACCGATTCAGGTATTCGCTCGGCAATCATCACGGTCAAGACCATGCCCGATGGCATGACGATGACCGTGAGCGGACCTGCGGCGGATGCTGCGGAGGGGTCGGATCTTGGATACGACTCTTCGGTTGAGCGCACGGCGGGAAGCCACCTGACGCTCTCGGCGATTGGCCATGTGAAGCAACTCGGTGCCGACGATAGCGAAACAGGGCTGGCACCGACCTATATGTGGTACCGCAAGGGCCGCGGCGAGACAGAGTTTAAGCTCGTGGGTGCCGATGGCAACCTCGCGGCTGGAACGGCCTCAAAGCTCGAGATTGACCTGACCGCAGACGATGACGGTGCGCAGTATTACTGCCACGTGGGATACAACGACGTGGGCCTCGACACCGGCACGACGCTCGTGAATATCGAGGCCGAGGAGACGGCGCCCACAACGGTGAACGCCACCCCGATCCGCACGCGCCGCCTGTTCTCACAGGCAAGTGCGGGCGCCAAGAAGTTCCTGGACCATACGCTGGTAAACACCGCCGGCCCAACCGATTCCGAAGGCTCAAAGGACCCCGAGACTCCTGAGACCCCGACGAACCCGGACAAGCCCAAGTCCGACAACGGAGCTAAGACCGACACCAAGGTCAAGACTACGACCACAGCGAAGAACCTCGCAAACACCGGCGACCAAACATTCGCCCTAGTCGCCACCGCAGCAGCAGCGGGAGCAACGCTCGTAGTGATGGCCCTCATCATGCTGATCAAGCGCCGCAAGACCCACTAGTAGCCAGTCGAACATATCGACAACCCAAAAACCCGGGTAGCCAAAAAACAGGCCACCCGGGTTTTCTGTTGAGTGGAGACTCCGCAAGCGGAAACTGCATCCCACAATTAGCGCCCGGAACGGGACACATTTTCCGTCAAGCCCTCATCCGGAAAATCCATCCCAGTTTGAGCGCCCAGACCGGGACGCACTTTCCCAAAGAGTCCTCAACGGGAAACTGCGTCCCATAATTAGGCCGAGAAATGGGATGAACTTTCCCAATGAGAGCCAACCGGAAACCACGTCCCAGAATCAGCCCCCAAAGTGGGACGCACTTTCCCAACGAGCCTCAACCGGAAAATACATCCCGGAATCCAGCTGAATAGTGGGACACACTTTCCCAATCGGGTCCCAAGCGGAAACTGCATCCCATTCCAGACAAGAATTCCGTGACACACTTTCCGCAAACAAAGAAGGCCACATAACGTGGCCTTCAACTTATATATGTTCGGCGATACACCCAAGACAAGCCACGCCCCAACATCAGGGCGTCTGTCCAGGCGGAGGCATATAAGGTTCATCGCGAGTTCCGCACGCAAAGGAGGCCACTTAATGTGGCCTCCGTCTTGCGCAGGACTGTCCGAGCAGGGAACCTTATATGCCTCCGCCCGGACAGACGTTTCAGTTATGAACTCGCAGCTAGTCGCTATTTGATCTTGGTCGTACCCGGTGCCAAGTTGGGGTCGGTCTCGTTGGCCTCGGTCTGGAAGTGCTCCGTATAGACGTTCTTGCCGTCGCGGAACATCTCGTAGTATTGCATCTTGGCGTAATCCTCGCGCGCCTTGGTGGCGGCTGCGGCAGCGGCGTCGTCGCCGGTGACGTTGGAGGAGAGCGCCCAGCGCAGGCTGGCGTCCTCGTAGCCCACGGAGTTGATAGCGGGCAGCGACTCGCGCAGCGTCATGTGCGCCTTCTGATAGTCGGTCAGCGGTGCGCCGATCAGCTGCATCAGCTGCGTGGACAGGTAGTTGGTGGACAGGTCGTCGACCTCGCTCGTCTGGTCGCAGCCGGCAACGTCGTAGTTGGCCCAGATGATGTAGTCGGTCTGCCACAGACGTTCCTGGTGGGTGGCGTCGTCCTCGTCGGTAAACCACTTGTCGTTGAACTTGGACGGGAAGAACGGCTGGTGATCGCCCCAGAACACCACGACCACCTTGCGGTCGAGCTTGCTCAAGGCGTTGAGGAAGTAGCGCAGCGCTTGGTCGGACTGCTCGATGCACGAGACATACTCGTCGACATCGGATAGCGTGCCGTCCTCGACGGTCTTGGCGTCCAGATCGGTCGTGTCGATATTCAGGTGCATCTGCTTGTCGACCGGCAGCAGGCCCGTATCGTAGCCCGAGTGGTTCTGCATGGTCACGTCGAAGATAAACTGCGGATCGGCGTTCTGGTCGAGCAGCTCAAGAATCTTGTCGTAGGTAGCCTGGTCGGGCACCATGCCGCGCAGGGTATCGGCGCCCTGGAAATCGTTGATGGACAGGAACTGGTCAAAACCAAAGTCCTTGTAGACGTTCTCGCGGTTCCAGTTGGTTGCGTGGTTGGGGTGCATGGCCGTGGTGGAATATCCGAGCGATTTGAACTGCTCTGCCAGATTCCCGGTCGTTTCCATGTTGTAGATGGTGTAGGGGTACACGCCCGAGCCCAGGTTGGCCATGGAGTTGCCGGTCATAAACTCAAACTCGGTATTGGCGGTGCCGCCGCCGTAGGCGCTCACGTAGAGCTTGCCGCGGCTGAGGCAGTTGGACAGGTTCTTAAAGTACTGCGGGCCTTCGTAGCCGGCGCGCATGTTCTGGTAGATCGAAAGATCCGAGAAGGTCTCGTTCATGATGGCGATGACCGTGGGCTTCTCGCTGTCGAACTGCTCCTTTGCGGCGGCGCGCCCGTCGCTCTTGGCCGCGTCGGACTTGTCGTAGGCCTTGGCGTACTTTTTGAGCGTGGCCTTGGCATCGTCGACGGAGTAGTCGGCGGGTTTGGGCGGCTTGATGGACTGCGCCGCACTAATAAAGGCAGGCAGGTAGCCCTCGCGCCAGTAGCTCTCGAGCGGGCGCCAGGTGTAGACGGTGATGCCGAGGGTGTTGTAGTAGTCGATGAGCGTGACGTGTGCGGTCACACCGCCCAGGCACAGCACGGCGACGAGCAGGTTGGTGAGCAGCATGCGCTTGGCGTTGGCGGCGCCCTTCTGACGGTGCGGTGCCACCAGGCCGGCGTACTCGCACAGCAGCATGGCGATGGCGGTAAAGCCCATGGACAGCACGCAGAACAGTGAGATCGAGAAGGTGTAGCCGGTGCCGGCGACCGCGGCGGCGGTGGAGATGGCCGAAAGGTCGCCCGGCTGGATGGGCATGGATTTAAACGTGATGACGAAGAACTCGGCAATGCCCAGGACAAAGAGGGCAAAGGCCAGGACCGCGGGAGCTGCGCCGTGGCGCTGGAACAGGAAGAACAGGCCGGTC
>CAJMJM010000094.1 GCA_905213725.1 Collinsella aerofaciens | reverse complement strand
GCGAGCCTGCCGCCCAGCAACTCACGAACGGTCATAGCACCCACAGATTGATGACCCGCTGGGCATGAAAGAACCCTGAGCTCCTTTTCACCCATATATTTTGAAGAAAGGACACTGTCCCGTGGTTCCTCAAACGAGATAGCCGCGTCCGAAATTCCAAGTATAAGTGATTCAAAGCATGTTGCCGTTGGCTGATGCCACACATCAAGATGAATCTGAGGGTGCGAGCTTTCAAACGAGTCGTACCAGTTTTCGGAAAAAAGGCGCCCCCGCCCGTGAAGACAGGGGGCGTAAAGACGGAAATGGCCGTCGGGCGAAACGCCGCCGTTCCCCGATTGAGCGTACTTTTTGAGATCGTCGACTTGCGCCAGGATCACGCGTGCACGACGCGCAAATTCTCTGCCCGCCGGAGACAAAACAGCCTCCCCCGCCGATCGGTCGAGCAAAACAATCTGATACTCAGATTCCAACTTTTTTATTGCCGACGAAACGGCCTGCGGACTCACGTGAACGGCGCGAGCTGCTTTGCGCACGCCGCCATAGTTCGCTACCGCTTGAAGGTATTCGAGTTGAGAAAGCTGCATAGATTACTCCAAAGGCAGCCAAGTCGACGGCCTACGCGCCCTCAGATGAGGTTCTCGCCCAGGTTCTTGCCGCCGAGGACGTGCATGTGGAAGTGCATGACGGTCTGGCCGGCGTTGACGCCCTTGTTGGAGATGACCCGGAAACCGTCCTCCAAGCCCTTGGCCTTAGCGACCTCCTGGATGGCGTGAGCCATGGCGCCCATGGTCTCGGCAGGTACGTTGTCGGCGATGTCACTGTAGTGCTTCTTGGGGATCACGAGCGTGTGAACCGGCGCCTGGGGGTTGAGGTCGTCGAAGGCGATGACCTGGTCGTCCTCATAGACAACGGTCGAGGGGATCTCGTGGTTGGCAATTTTGCAGAAGATGCAATCGCACATGGTTGGTTCCTTTCTCACAGACCAAGGTAATTATATTTGGTCGGGATGGTTAGAACGAGAGGTTGTCGTCCGTGTTGGCGGCTTCGCCGTCGGCGAGCACGTCGTTGCCGTCGACGTCCCTAAGGAGCACCGAGACCTTCTGCTCGGCATCGGACAGGCGGGTGCGCAGGCTCTTGAGGAGCTCGACGCCGCGGGTATAGCTCTCGAGCGACTCCTCGAGCTCCATATCGCCCGACTCCAGGCTGCGGATGATGAGTTCCAACTCCTGCGAAGCCTGCTTGTACGTAAGCTGCTCGACCGGGGTCTTCTCTGCCATATCTGTTTCCTTTCCTAAAGGTTTATCGCTATGAAACGCGGTCTATTCGACCGTATCGACCGTTGCCACCACGTTGCCGTCTGCCATGCGCACGCGGATGGCGTCGCCGGGCTTAAAGGTCTTGGCACTCGTGGCCACCCCATCATCGCTGTACGCGATGGAATAACCACGGGCAAGCACCTTGAGCGGCGACAGGGCATCGAGCGAGGCTGCCGCACGGCCCAGGTCGGACGCTGGTTTGTTGAGCATCGTGCGCCCCTGATGCTCCAGGCGAGAGCTCGCGAGCGTGAGCGCATGGCGTTTGCCATCGAGCCCCGAGGTGCTTGCAACCAGGCGCTCGGGCAGGCGCTCAAAGTTGGAGCGGAATGTCCCGACCGAGCGTACTATGGCCCCCGACAGGCGATCGGCAGTCAGCGCAAGCTCCGACTCGCGACGCTCGACCATAAATGTGGGGTCGTTGAGGCACGGGCGGCACGCAGCCGCATCGAGCGCATCGCCCAAGCGAGCCGTATAGGTATCCCAGGCACGGCGACCGCGCTGATCGAGCATCTCCAAATCGACCTGATTCGACCCAATCATCGATGCCATCGCAGCGCCCAGACGCTGATGGCGCGCCTCGAGCACATCGGCCAACTCCGTCATAGCCGGCGCCACCGATTCTGCCGCCGCCGTGGGCGTGGAGGCGCGGCGGTCGCTCACCATGTCGCAAATCGAGGTATCGGGCTCATGGCCAATGCCGGTCACCACGGGCACGGGACAAGCCGCCACCGCGCGGGCAAGCTCCTCGTCATTAAAGGTCATGAGGTCCTCAAAGGAGCCGCCGCCGCGCTCTAGCAAAATACAGTCGGGCGCCGGCGTAATGGCAGCGGCGCGGCGCAAGCCTTCAATAAGCTCTGCCGGTGCACCCTCGCCCAGGACCTTTGCGCCCACGCAGACGAGCTCGACGAGCGGGTTGCGACGACGCAACGTGCGCTTGATGTCGTCGATTACGGCACCCGAAAGCGAGGTGACGACCGCCACGCGGGAGCAGAACACCGGTATGCGGCGCTTGCGCGCTTCGTCCATCAGACCCTCGCGGCGTAGCTTTTCGGCCAGTTGCGCCACTTGTTGACGCAGCAGACCCTCCCCCGCCAGCGAAAACGAGCGAGCGACAAAGCTCATACGACCCGTGGGCTTATAGAGGTTGAAGCTGCCCTTAAAGCTCACCTGCATGCCGTCACGCAGATCGAAGGTACGCTTGAGATAGGCGCCCTTCCAGATGATGCAGTCGACGGCGGCCGAGGCGTCTTTAATCTGGAAGTAGCAGTGGCCGCTTCGGGCGTTGGGACCACGGAAACCCGTGACCTCGCCCAGGACACTCAGCTGCGGAATGGCATCGAGCGCACCGGCAGCGATTTCTACCGCCTGGCTCACGCTGAGCTCCTTGCGCTCCTGCTCATCCGAACCGTCAAACTCGGCGGAAACGGCATTGCCGGTTAGATTCCAGCCTGCCACGCAGCCTCCTTTCGTCATCGTGCACAAGGGCTTCGGCCCTGCGCAAATTCAAGTCCAACACATAGTACAGCGCCGCGGGGACACGAATCCCCGCGGCGCCCAGCGACCCAATTTGTTATCGGTTGGAGTTTCTGTTGTAGCGAGCCATAAGATAGAGCAGCTGAATAATCGAGGTGAGCGCAGCGGCAACATAGGTAAGCGCGGCGGCCGTCAGCACCTTCTTGGCACCGTTGACCTGCTTGGAACTCATACCCGACTGCTCAATATATGCCACGGCGCGGCGGCTGGCATCAATCTCGACCGGCAGCGTAACCAGCTGGAACAACACACTAAACGAGAAGAAGATCAACGCGAGGGTTGTGAGCCCGGCAATGTTCATAAAAAGGCCCAAGAGCAACACGATGGTCCAGGTGTTCTGGGTAAAGTTGACGACCGGCACGAGGGCGGTACGTACTTTCATCATGGCATAGCCGCTTTGACGCTGGGCGGCATGGCCCGCCTCGTGGCAGGCGACGGCAACGCTTGCGACCGAACCGCCCGAACGGTTGGCATCCGACAGATACAGGTTGTTGTCCTGCGGGTTGTAATGGTCGGTGAGCTCGCCAGCGACACCCTTGATACCCACGGCGTTACAACCGTTGGCGTCGAGCATACGGCGAGCGACCGTGGCGCCCGTGGCGCCGTCCGAGCGAACCTTGGACCAGGTTTTGTACGTCGAGTTGATATAGTTCTGTGCGGCAAGACCGAGCACCGTACAAACAAGAACAACCAGCAGGTACAGCGGGTCGATGCCAAAGCCGTAACCATAGTAATAGGGCATGCGAATTCCTCCGAATCGAGTTACACGTTGGAGGCATTCTACCCACTCAAGCGGCTAGGCTTCCCTACAGGAGCTCGATTTTGCCGTCCTTCACCGTCAGCCCCATGTTGCCCGAGAGCAGATCGTCCAGGCGCGAGCCCACAAGCTCAAAGCGCCAGCCTTCGCGCAGGGGGCTCTGCTCGGGGTGCTCAATATAGTCGGCCAGGTCATCGCGCGAGGCAATGACCGAGGTCGCCACGCCCGAGCGCTCGGCAACCAGGCGGATAAGCGCGTACATGAGATCCGTCACGCTCTCCAGCTCCGGAGAGATCTGGCGATGTCCGCGCACCAAGAGCGGCAGGCGATCGTGCGGGCAGCTTGCGCCGCGCTTGATGGCCATGAGCGCACCGTCCACGTCGCGCTCCCCCAACTGATCGGTACCGCGAATGCTACGGAACTCCTCAACGCGCACGGGATTGCGCTTAACGAGCGCAAGCAGCGTGTCGTCGGACATGACCCACTTGCGCGGGATGTTACGGCGCTCGGCACGGTCCTCGCGCCAGGCGGCGAGCTCGCGCGCGATACCCAGCTGGTGACGGCTGCACGAGTTGATGCGTTTGACCTTGCGGAACGCCTCGTGACGATCGGCGCGATAGTGCGACTCGTCAGCCAGCGGGCGCAGCTCGTCGAGCACCCAGTCCACACGGCCCAGCTCGCGCAGGCGGCTCATCATCTCGGTATAGGCGACGATCAGGTACTTGACGTCATCGATCGCGTACTCAATCTGCTTATCGGTCAGCGGGCGGCGCGACCAGTCGGTCAGCGACTCGGTCTTGGGCAGCGAAACGCCGCAGAACGTCTGAACAAGCGCGCCATACGAAATCTGCTGGCGCTCGCCCAAAAAGGCGGCGGCGACCTGCGTATCGAAAATCGGTCGTGGCAGCACGCCCACGGTATGGAGCATGACCTCCATATCCTGCGAGCACGCGTGGAAGACCTTGGTCACGCTCTCGTCGGCCATAAGCTCGGCCAGCGGCGATAGGTCGTCGATTACCAGGGGATCGACCGCGACGCTCTCGGCAGGGGTGGCAATCTGAACCAAGCACAGACGCGGATGGAACGTGCGCTCGCGCAAAAACTCGGTATCGACGGCAATCGCGTCGAACTCACGGGCGCGCTGGCAAAAGTCGAGTAGAGCCTGATGTGTGGAAATGTACATATCAACCCATCGAATAAGGTTAGGCCCGAAGAACACGGGTAGGATATCGGCATTGCCCTACAACTATACTCGGTTAGTCACAGAACGGGAACGTAAGTATGCGCTGCCTTATCATCCACAACCCGGCATCGGGCCCCAGCTCAGATGAAATCTACGCATTTACGCACGCCCTCGCGCAGGGCGGCGACGAGGTCGTGATGCGCTTTATCGGCGATGGCATGGAGCCCGAGGACGCCGTGGCAGACGTGCGCGAGTTTGATCGCGTGGTCGTTTCGGGCGGCGACGGCACCGTCTCCAACGTGCTCGACCAGATGCGCGGGTGCGGTGTCCCCACGCTCGTCTTCCCCTCCGGCACAGCCTGCCTGTTCTTCAACAACATCGGTAATGCCCCCGAGGCAGCGGCGCTCGCCAAAGCCTGCCGTGCCGGTCGCACGGTCAAAGTCGACATGGGCGAGCTCTTTTGGCTCGACGAGAACGGCAACGAGAAGCGCCACGGCTTTATCATCATCGCCGGCTCGGGCTTCGACGCCGAAATCATGATGAAGGCCGCCCCCACCAAAAACGACATCGGCGAGATCGCTTACTTCCTCTCTGCGCTCGCCACGCCCAACCCCACGGTGGCGCACTTTACCATTGAGCACGACGGCATTGTCGAGGAGCTCGACGGCATCTGTTGCATGGCCGGCAACACCTCGGTCATCCAAAACGACATCAACCTGTTCCCCGACTGCCGCATGAACGATGGCATGGACGACAATGCGCTCATCGAACCCGTGCGCACCGTGCAGCTGCTGCCCACCGTGATTACCGCCGCGCTCGACCCCGCCGGCAAGGTACTCGGGCGCCCGCAGTTCAAGATCATCCAGACCAAGGAAGCCAAGATCACCTGCACGCCGTCGCTGGGCATGCAGTTCGATGGCGAAATTATCTCCAGCAATTCGGGCGTCTTTGGAGCCCGCGCGCTTCCGCAATGCCTCGACCTCATCGTCGACGAATTCTCACCGCTTGGTAAATAGGAGGACCCTATGAACGACAATCCCCTGCTCGGCTTTATCGTCATCGTTTTGGCCATGCTCATCGGCTATGCGATCAACGTGATCCACCGCCGGAAGAAGTAATTCCACATTGGTATGATATTCATCCAGCTATCGACTCTCCCGCTGTTTATGCAATTCCTAAACAGCGGGAGAGTTTTCTTTTTGAGCGCCGTCTAATGCTTTATTCAGCTACAGTAAATGCAGGGTGCCTTTATTTAACTAAAGCCATAAAATGAGTATTATTATCCGTTCATCGTATATTTCTTCACGCTCATCGAGTAAAAGCTGTTGTCGAATGAATACTCTTTACACTTCCTTTAGGCTAGTATATGTATTTATTAGCTGAAACTCCGTACGGTTTCGCGGGGTTTCAACAGTTGGGAGGGATTATGAGGTTTACTCATCCTGTCAACACGCTCAAGAAGCTCGGCTGCGGCCTTGCGTTTGGAGCAGCGGCCATCATGGCCATGCCAACTTCGGCACTCGCCTGCACCCAGATCTACATGGGCAGCAAGCTCACGGCAGACGGCAACACATACTACGGCCGTTCCGAGGACTTCGGTCCGCGCTACATCAAGCACTTTGGCATTGAGCCCGCACACAAGGACGGCAACGAGTACACCTCGGTCGAGTCCGGTTTTGAGTACAAGTCCAAGGGCGCAACCTACCGCTACACCTTCGTTCGCGACAACCCCTCGCAGTGGGAAGATCGCTACGACGCATATTCCGAGGCAGGCATCAACGAGAAGGGCGTCTCCTGCTCTGCCACGTTGAGCACCTCCTATAACGAGAAGGCCGAAGAGGCCGACCCCATCACCGAGGAGACTGGCATTGGCGAGTACAACTACGCCAGCGTCATTCTGGGCGAGAGCGCCACGGCCCGCGAAGGTGTCGAGCTCCTCGGCAGCCTGATTGACGAGCAGGGCGTCTGCTCCAACGACCAGATCATCATTGCCGACAACAACGAGACTTGGTTGTTTGCAGCGCTTTCCGGCCATCAGTGGATCGCCATGAGGCTCACTGACGATATCGCCTCGCTCAACCCCAACATCGGCAACCTCACCTATGACGTCGACCTCGACGACACCGAGAACTGCCTCCACTCCGAGGGCATCGAGTCTATGCCTAAGGAGAAGGGCTTTGCCGAGTACACCGACGGCAAGTTCGACGTCGCCAAGACCTACGGCGAGGAGATTGGCGAGGCCGGTATGCACCAGTGGTCGCGCTATATCCAGGGTCGCGATTACTTCATGGCCCCGCTGGCTGAAGGCACTGACTACGAGATCGTCAAGGACGAGCGCGAAGAGGCTCGCGCCACGACCGGCGCCCTGGTCCACGAGATGCAGCCGTTGTTCTTCCAGCCCGGCAAGTCCGACTGGAACACCTTTGAGATGACTCGCTCCTTCGCCGCTCGCGGCGAAAATGTCGCCGGCCTCAGCGCCAACACCGACGGCGCCTATGCCATCGGCTCCAACCG
>CAJMJM010000093.1 GCA_905213725.1 Collinsella aerofaciens | reverse complement strand
CATTGACCTTCTGGTCATGCCCGACGATTGAACGTCAGATTGCCGCTCTGGCGGGCTCGCAGCGTCGAGGGGTTCCGGCGTTTGGCAAAACGCCGGAACAATTAGTGCTCGATCCAGCAGCGGAGCGTCTCGCCGGCTTGCAGGTGACGCAGATTCTCCGCGGCAATGTCGACCACATTGTTGAGCGTGGCTGCCAGGTGGAACCAGCCGGAGACGTGTGGCGTGATGAGCATATTAGGCGCATCCCACAGTGGGCTTGTCTCAGGCAACGGTTCGGGGTCGGTGACGTCGACCGCGGCGCCGGCGAGATGTCCCGACTCCAAGGCGGCAACCAAGTCGTCGGCAACCACAAGATCGCCGCGGCCGCCGTTGGCGAAGAAGGCGCCCGGTTTCATCGCGGCGAAGAACTCGGCGTTCGCCAGGCCGCGGGTCTCGGGTGTGCTGGGCATAAAGGATGCGACGATGTCTGCCTCCGCCAGGCGCTCAGACAGGGCATCCATACCGTCCATGTCCTCAAACACAATGGGGTAGACGAGCGGATGGCGCTTGATGCCGCGGACGTGCGCGCCCATGCCGCGGCAGAGCGTGGCAAAGTGGCCGCCGATATCGCCCGCGCCCAGCACCAGCACGTTGGCATTTTTGAGCGAGGTGACCGGGCCCAAGTCCTCCCAGCGATGTTCGCGCTGCAGATCCTGGTAGCCGGGCAGGCGCTTCATCATAGACAGCACCATGGCAAACATGTGCTCGCTCACAGCCTGGCCGTAGGCACCCACCGAGCAGGAAAGCTTAGCGTCGGCCGGCACGGTGCCGGCGGCCAAGTAATCGTCATAGCCGGCGGTCTGCAATTGCAACAGCTGGAGATGCTCGCATGCCGTGAGCATGCCAGGGTCGATGTTGCCAAGGATCACGTCGGCATCGGCGACCTGCTCGTGCGTGGCGGCGTCGGCGCTCGTGTAGATAAAGTCCTCGCCCGGAGCGCTCGACTCAAGAATTGCGCGATGGCGGTCGTTGACGGGCAGCAAAACCAGGATGTTCACAAGCAGTCCTTTCCGCTCGACCTGCCAAAAAGGGACAGGTTTATTTTGGCAGGTTGTATCAGGCAAAACGTTATAAAAACGCCGGGCTACGCGATGGGTAACATATCCATCGCGTAGCCCGGCGCATCCACAGCTACCAGCTCAGCAGCTCGTAACCATCCTCGGTCACCACGAGCTGTACCTCGCACTGGGCCGAATCGCTGCCGTCCTTGGTGCGCACGCACCAGCCGTCACCCTTGCTGATCTTGATGTCGGGCGCTCCGGCGTTGACCATGGGCTCGATGGTAAAGACCATGCCCGGAGCCATGATGGTGTCCACATCGGGCGCCTCGGTGGTAAAGCCCACAAACGGGTCCTCGTGGAACTCCTTACCGATACCGTGTCCGCCGTACTCGCGCACCACGCTAAAGCCGGCGTCCTCGACCGTCTTTTGCACGGCCTCGGCCATCACGGACAGCGGTAGCCATGGCTTGACGGCCGCCAGACCTGCCTCCACGCTGGCGCGGGTGACGTCGACCAGGCGCTGGCGCTCGGCCGAGACCTCGCCGATGCAGAACATACGGCTCGAATCACTAAAGTAACCGTCCAGGATCGTGGAGCAGTCCACGTTGATGATGTCGCCCTCGTGCAGCACATCCGCATCGCAGGGGATACCGTGGCAGACGACGTCGTTGATTGAGGTGCACACGCTCTTGGGATAGCCCTCGTAGTTAAGATCGGCCGGCGTGCCGCCGTGCTCGACGGTGTAGTCGTAGATCATCTGGTCGATCTGGTTGGTGGTCATGCCCGCGGCGATGTGTTCGCCTACGTAATCGAGCACACCCACGTTGATGGCGGCCGAGCGCTTGATGCCCTCGATATCGGCGGGCGTCTTGTAGAGCGTGCGGGGCAGAACCTCCCAGCCCTCTTCCCATAAGCGCTCGAGGCGCTCATCAAAGGCGCTATGGCATTTCTTATATTTTTTGCCGCTGCCGCACCAGCAGACGTCGTTGCGGCCGGGCACGGGTCCATTGTCAAACATGGCTAACTTCCTTTCATTCGCAGCTAGTATAGCCCACTCACAGGGCAGCTGCGCGCTAGTAGCTCACCTGGCAGGGAATGCCGATGGCGCGCACGCGCGCGGCAATGGCGTCGAGCACCTCAGGCGCCGCTTTGGCAAGGCCGGCGACCGGTGTCTCGCGCGCCACCGTGTAGATGGTCGCTTCTTGTGGGCGAATGCGCTCGAGCGCCGCGAGCCAGGGGGCAACGTACTCCTCGCCGGTGTTGTCGATGAGCTTGCCCTGATACTCGCCGGTCAAAAAGATCGTCTGGATAATAACGTGACCGTCAAAGCTCGCGAACGTCTCGATTTGGTGCTCGACATCGTAGGGGCCAACAGGCTGGTCGAGCAGCTGGATAAACGCCGGGTCGACGGTATCGAGCTTAAGAATGTTGTCGTCGACCATCATGAGCGCGTCGTGCACCTCGGGGCGGTCGGCGCGCGTGCCGTTGGAGAGCACGGCGATCTTGGAGTTTGGGGCAAGCTCGTCGCGCAGCGCGACGGCGCCGGCGATGGCCTGCGGAAACTCCGGTGCGGCGGTGGGCTCGCCGTTGCCTGCGAAGGTGATCACATCGGGGAGCTCGCCCTCGGCTGCCATCTCGCGCAGCTTTGCCTCGAGCGCGTCGAGTACCACGGCAGCTGTGGTGTGCGGCTCATGGCAGGGGCGCGCGGCGTTGAGGCCGTTTTCGCAGTAAATGCAGTCGAACGTGCAGATTTTGCCGCTGGCCGGCATCATGTTGACGCCGAGCGAGAGACCAAGGCGACGGCTGCGAACGGGCCCAAAGATGGGGCTGGCATTCAAAAACGTAGACATAGGCATATGCTCCTCAAGACAATTGTGCCTAAGCATAGCATCGGCTCCAAAGCAGGGTGCGGGCTCTTGCTTTACAAGTTTCGTTTTTTCACGTCGCTCATTATGCCGTGTCATGAAAAGCCTCGGGTCGGGTAAAGTTAATCTGTTAACAAGGCGTAAAGCAATGCGGGTCTATCCAGCCGTACTGACGCGCAACTGGATGGGCGTTGATGATGGGGGCACAACATGGATTTTACGGTCGAGAATGCGGGCACCACGATTGCCTGTCGCGAATATGCCGGCCCGGATGTGTCGCCTGATACTCCTGCCTTGGTGTGCGTGCACGGCGCTTGTGTCGACGGCACATTTTTCGACGGCATCGCATGTGAGCTCAGTCGCAACTACCGCGTAATTGCCTATGACCGCCGCGGCTGTGGCGGCAGCAGCGAAGCGGCAGACGGCAGCTATGATCTTGCCGCTCAGGCCGCCGACCTGCAGGCCGTGATCGAACACGTTGGCGCTCCGACAAATGTGCTTGCGCACAGCGCCGGTACGTTGGTGGCGCTGGAGCTTCTTCGCACCGAACCCCATCTCGTCGCCCGTGCGATTCTGCATGAGCCGGCTGTGTCGGCCGAAGGCGTCGGCATGGGCGCAGCTCCGATTTTGCTCGATATGATTGCGGCTGGAAAGGTTTCAAGGGCGCTTCGGCTTTTCTTGGGAGCTCTCGGCGACTTGGACCCCGAGGCTCCTGGGACGACCGAAGCGGAAGCCAAGCATGCCCTGCGCAATGGTCGTTGCTTTATGGCCAATGAATACGGAACAAATATGACATATGCTCCCGACTGGGAGCGCGCCCGCGAATCAAAGGCGGTGTCGGCTGTGTTTTTGGGCGAGCTTTCGGTCGGTACACCCCGCGAGGCTGGTACGCGAGCGGCTGCCGAATATCTCGATTGCCCCCTTGTGACGATCCCGGGCGCGCATAACGGTTTGCGCGATCGCCCCGTTACGGCGGCAAACGCCGTTCACGATGTCTTGGAGCGTTAGCACGCTCGATGACCTGCGGGGAGGGGGACTGTTGGCGTTTCGTCATTGATAACGAATGCGCCAATAACCACGCGCCCGCGGTTCCATTACCGCCGTTTGCCAGGCCATAAAAATGCAACGATAATCGCGCGTTTGCCTGCAGCTGTTAGATGTTACCCTTGTACTATTTGATATGCATCGTTGCCGTGCGTGACGATAGAAAGGGCCCCATATGCTCAATAATCACGAGGCAAATCTAACCGACGAGGAGGCTGCCGCTGAGGTCGCCCGCGTCGCGAAGACCTACCCCGTGGTGCGTTTGCTGTCGGCCGATCAGATTAAGAGCGAGCCTAACTGCCTACTCGCCGGCGATCGGTGTCCCTGTCTGCGTCAGTCAAGTCTTGAGGCCTTAGCAGGTTTCGATGATGTATCGGAGCAGCTACTCAATGATGGTACTGAGTACCGCGCCCGTCTGCGCCCTCTAAAGGTCGAGGGCGAGCCTCACGTCCTGCTGATGGTGCGTCCGATTGATGAGCAAGAGGCTGCAGAAGAGGACCTTGTCTACACCGACGTGCTGACGAGTGTGCGCAATCGCCGATATTACGAGGAAAAGCTCCGCAACGCCCGCGTGAATGCCGGCGTTGCGGTGATCGACCTTGATGATTTTAGGGTTGTCAACGATACGTGTGGCCGTCATGCCGGCGACCTTGCGCTCGGTGCTGTGGCGACAGCCATACGCAGCGGAATTCGTTCGACTGACGAGCTTGTGCGCTATGGCTGCGACAAGTTTGTGGTCGTCATGCCCAATATTCCCTCCGATGACTTCACCCGTCGTCTGCATCAGGTATCCGATGCCGTTCATGCCACGATTATTCCGGGCCATGAGTACGTGAGCTTGACGGCATGTGTTGGTGGCGTTCGCATTCATGGCGAGACGGTCGATGAGGGCGTTGGCCGCGCTGTCCAGTTATTGAGCCGCGCTAAGGCAAAAGCCGGTACGGTCGTGACCGATGCCGATTCCATCGAAGCCTTCCAAAGCGAAAAGCCTTTGGTGCTTATTGTCGATGACTCCGAGATGAACCGAGCCATTCTCAACGAGATGCTCAAGGACGAGTATTGCATCCTCGAGGCCGACAACGGTCGTACGGCGCTCGACATGGTCGACCGCTATGGCGATGAGTTGTCGCTCGTGCTGCTGGATATTGTCATGCCGGGCATAAGCGGCTTTGAGGTGCTGGCCGATCTGTCGCACCGATCGGCTACTGACAATCTGCCTTTCATCATGATATCGAGCGAAGATTCCGATGATATGGTTCTGCGCGCGTACGAGCTGGGCGCCTCGGACTATATCAACCGCCCGTTTGACTCCCGTGTCGTGCGCCGCCGTGTAAGCAACACCATCCGCCTATACGCCAAACAGCGCCGCCTGACGAGCCTGCTGTCCCAGCAGTACAACGAGCGCGTCAAGAACAGTCGCATGCTCATCGACATCATGGCCGGCGTCATGGAGCTTCGCAACGGCGAGAGCGGCAGGCACGTTACGAACATCGAGAAGCTGACCGAGCTGCTGCTTGGCTGTCTGGTCCAGCGTAGCGACACCATTTCCCTTGACAATGAGGAGCGCTCCACGATTGCCCTGGCTTCGGCGCTGCACGATATCGGCAAGATGTCGATTGACGATGCGATTCTCAACAAACCCGGGCGCCTTACGCCCGAGGAGTTCGAGATTATGAAGACGCATACCACGATCGGCGCCGACATGCTGCTTGAGCTGGGTAGCCATCACGCCGGCAATGCGCTTATGGAATATGCGTACCAGATTGCGCGTTGGCATCACGAGCGCTGGGACGGCAAGGGTTATCCCGATGGCCTTAAGGGCGACGAAATTCCCATTGCCGCACAGGTGGTTTCGGTGGCCGACGTGTACGATGCTCTGACGAGCGTGCGCGTGTACAAGGACGCTATCCCGCACAAGGAGGCTATCCAGATGATCTTGGACGGTAAGTGCGGTGAGTTTAACCCGCTGCTGCTCGATTGTCTGCTCGAGGTGCAAGACCAAATTGCCGAGACGTTGGCACGCCCCGCCGACGTTGTCGCGTTTCCCATGATTTAGTTTGACCAAAGGAGTTTTTAATCCATGATTTCCATGCGTGAGGCGTATGAGAAGATCGGCGCCAATTATGATGACGCGTGCGCTCGGCTGATGGGCGAGGAAATGCTCGCCCGCTTTGCCCTCAAGTTTTTGGATGACGAGAGCATGGACAAGCTGGAGGCCGCCATGGCGGCGGGAGACGCCGAAGGTGCGTTTATGGCAGCGCACACGCTCAAGGGCGTGAGCCAGAACCTGGGATTCGATAATCTGTACGAGCCGGCGGTCGTGGTGACCGAGGCGCTGCGCGGCGCCGATGCCGTTGACGGCGCTCGCGAGGGGATGCATGCGCTGCAGCAGCAATATGCGGCTACGATGTCGGCCCTGCGCGAGACGGCCGAATAAGAGCTTGCGAGCCTTGGGCTGCGCGCCTGTCGCGTATAGGCAAAAGGGCGCCCCGTCGGACCATGTGGCCGGCGGGGCGCCCTTATCTGTTATGCGGTTCGCGAACTAGCGGGTCTGCTTTACCTTGGCCGCCGCCTCGACAAACGACTTCCACAGGTTAAAGTCGGTCTCGAGCGTCTGCCAGGTGTACTCGGGATGCCATTGCACACCCAGACAGAACGGCTGGCCTTCGACTTCGATGCACTCGGGAACGCCGTCGGTTGCCTTGGCGACCAAGCGCGTGCTCTTACCCAGACGATCGACGCAGCAGTGATGTGCGGAGTTGGTCTGGATCAGCCTGTGCCCGCCAACCGCGCGCTCCAGCAGCGAGCCCGGCACGACCTCGACAGGATGCACAGGGTCGTTGAGCACGTGGGTATGGCGCCACTGCGTGCGGCCCTCGCGCGCGCCCAGGCTCGGCACGTCCATGCACAGGGTGCCGCCGGTGGCGACGTTGAGCAGTTGCGTGCCGCGGCAGGTGGTAAAGAGCGGCTTTTTGGCACGGAGCACCTCGCTGACCAGCTTAAACTCAAAACTATCGCGGATCTCGCAGCAGAGGGTGGGGTCGTAGGGTCGATCATCGCCCCAACGTTTGGGATTGACATCGGGGCCGCCGGGAATGGCGATGCCGTCGGCGATATCGACGTAATGACGGATGACCTCAATGTCCTCGGTGATGGACATCTGCAGCGGCAGACCGCCGGCGGCAAGAATGGCGTCGACAAATACGCTCGCAATCTCCTCGTTGGGGGAGAGCGTCTCGCTCAAATAGGGCTTCGCTTCTTCCCAGCGTGGTGCTACCAGGATGAGCGGGCGGTCGGCGGGATCGACGTCGACGTGCGGAGTATAGGACGATGAGGTGCGGGTTCCGATCATGGGTGCGGCTTTCGAATCCGGGTGGACATGGCACAGGG
>CAJMJM010000092.1 GCA_905213725.1 Collinsella aerofaciens | reverse complement strand
CTCATTCATGACGGCAACAATCGTCGGCTTGATTTCATTGAACTGGGCAACGGCCGCCGCGCGCTGCTCGCTCGAGCCATACGTGCTGTCGTAGGTGGCGGCGAGCTCCTGCTCGATGCTCTGCGCCTCATCGGGCGTATAGTCTTCGGGCTTCTCAATGGGCAACTCGTTGACCATTTCGGTGAACGAAGTGATAAAACCCTGAGACGCATACGTGGTGATGGGCTGCCAACGGTCAAATCCAAAATTCAGCGCCTGCTCCAAGTCGATGCTGGAAAAGCCCGAGAGCCCCACAACGGTCACTAGCAGAAAAGCGCAGAGGTTAGCGGCGATTGCGGGGAAGACATGGGTGGGCGTACGGAGCTTTCTCGGTCGGATAAGCGAAAGAAGCCCCAGGGAAATCTCCAGCAGGGCTAGAGAGGTTACGATTCCGGCGGTAAAGGTAAACTCGTATCCCTCGCTCACTTCCATTGCGGTGCCAAGGGCCAAGATATCGCTTGGCAGGATGGCCTCGCCTTTAAACGTTATGACGAAGTGCTCGGCAATGCCAAGGATGCAACAGGCGACGGGCACGAGGGCCATGACGCCTCCATGACGCTGTCCCAGCAAATAAAGGGAGAGCAGAACCGTCGCGAGCAGCCCGACGGAAAACCCGAATGAGTTGGCGGGAATGCGATAGAACGTTTCGTTACAGGCAATTTCGAGTGAAACGAACGAGAGCGCTGAAACAGCGGCGATGACAAGGATGTCACGGCAAATACAGGCAACCGTTCCCGTCGCAAGATCGGTTTGGTCGATAAGTCCCGAAACCAAGGGCTCGACAAGAAGTATGACGGCGGTAGCACCGAGCGCCGAATAAGAAAGGACCCATAGGGAATTGTCCTCATTTACGAGCAATTGATTCGTAATCCATGCAGCTACCATGCCGAGCGGGATGAGGAGCGTCGCGCACCAAAAGACGCGGGCAATGGGCGGCTTTTCATTGTGTTTGATTGAAAAATACACGCGCACGACGACGGTGGCCACGATAAGGACGGCGATGAATATGGGCAGATTGGCCATGTCGCTCGAAGTGATTTCAAGGGGGATATCTTCGGTCATGGACGTTCCTCTGTTACAGCAAATTAAGTTCAGTAGTAGATTACTGTAACCTTTCCACGGCATTTCGAGAAACAAAGCACCCGATACGCAAAGCTAAAGGTCTGCGAATCTTGTATTACGAACATCTGTGCGCGTCGAGTGCGCTAAACTCATCGACAGTATGATTCGATGCAATAGGAGGCAAGGAGCTTCCATGTCTGATTCTTCTATCGTTATTCGCGGCGCTCGTGAGCACAACCTCCGTGATATCGATGTTTCCATTCCGCGTGACCAACTCGTGGTCATTACCGGTCTTTCTGGCTCGGGCAAGAGTTCGCTGGCATTTGACACTATCTATGCCGAGGGCCAGCGTCGATACGTCGAGAGTCTTTCGAGCTATGCGCGCCAGTTCTTGGGCCAGATGGACAAACCCGACTTGGATTCAATCGACGGCCTTTCGCCGGCGGTGTCGATCGACCAAAAGACGACGTCTAAAAACCCTCGTTCGACGGTTGGCACCGTAACCGAGATTTATGACTATCTGCGCCTGCTGTTCGCCCGTGTGGGCACCCCGCACTGTCCCGAAAGCGGCCGCGTCATTGAGCGCCAGACGACCGACCAGGTTGCCGACAAAGTCTTGGCGGCGGGGGAGGGTCGCCGCGCGTTTGTGCTGGCACCGGTGGTGCGCGGGCGAAAAGGCGAGTACACCAAACTGTTTGAGGACCTTCGCGCCGAGGGCTTTAGCCGCGTGCGTGTCGACGGCGAAGTGCGCTCGCTCGATGATCCGATCGATCTGGACAAGAAGTTCAAACACGATATCGAGGTCGTAGTCGACCGCATCGTGATCCGTGAGAATTCTCTGGGCCGTAGCGCCGAGTCTGTTGAACAGGCGACTGCCTTGGCGCACGGTAATGTGAACGTATACATGCTGCCCGATCGCGATGCTCCCGAGGGGACCGAGGGCGAGCTACTGGAGTATTCGTTGGCTCTGGCATGCCCGGAGCACGGGCACTCCATCGACGACCTACAACCCCGCGACTTTTCGTTCAACGCTCCCTATGGCGCATGTCCTGAGTGCGACGGCCTGGGCTTTAAGAAAACCGTTGATGCCGAGGCGCTGATCGAGGACCCCTCGAAGTCCATTGCCGACGGAGTCTTTGGTAGCCTGTTTGGCAATTCGAACTACTATCCGCAGATTTTTGCTGCGGTCTGCAAACACTTTAAGGTGAGCGCCGATACGCCGTGGGGGGACTTGCCCCCTCGCGTGCGTCGTGCGTTTTTGGATGGCATGGGCGACACGAAGATTTCGGTCGACTATCAAAAGCTCGATGGGCGTCGCAGCCAGTGGGATACCAAGTTTTCGGGCGTTCGCAACATCCTGTACGAACGCTATACCGAGACGACGAACGAGAACACCAAGGCGCGCCTGGAGAAGTACATTCGCGAGGAGCCGTGCTCGAGCTGTCACGGTGCTCGCCTGCGTCCCGAGATGCTTGCCGTCACCGTGGGCGGCAAGTCCATTTACGAGGTTTGTTGCCTGTCGTGCCGTGAATCGCTCGAGTTTTTTGAGGGCCTGGAACTCACCGAGCGCCAACAGTTTATCGGCGGCCGTATCGTCAAGGAAATCCTGGAGCGCTTGCGTTTTCTGGTCGATGTTGGACTCGACTATCTGACGCTCGATCGTGCTTCGGCGACGCTTTCCGGTGGCGAGGCGCAGCGTATTCGACTGGCAACGCAGATCGGCGCGGGTCTCATGGGCGTGCTCTATATTCTGGACGAGCCCTCGATCGGTCTTCATCAGCGTGACAACGAGCGCCTGATTAAGACGCTCGAGCGCCTGCGCGATATCGGCAATACCGTTATCGTTGTCGAACACGACGAGGATACAATCCGTGCCGCCGACTACGTGATCGACATGGGGCCCGGCGCCGGTGTCAACGGCGGGCACGTAGTCGCGGCGGGAACGCCTGCTGATATCATGGCGTGTCCTGAGTCGATGACGGGCGCTTACCTGACCGGCAAACGAATGATTCGGGTGCCTGATGAACGGCGCAAGCCCGGTCGCGGCTGCCTTAAAATTACGGGCGCTCGAGCCAACAACCTCAAAAACGTTACTGCCAAGATCGAGTTTGGTACGCTTACGGTTGTTACCGGCGTGTCGGGATCGGGCAAGAGCTCCCTGGTTACCGACACCATTGCGCCTGCCCTTACGAATGCCATTCACCGCTCGACGCGCCCTGTGGGTCCGTATAAGAAAATCGAGGGCATTGAGTGTATCGATAAGGTTATCGATATCGACCAGTCGCCGATTGGCCGTACGCCGCGTTCCAACCCTGCTACCTATATCGGCCTGTGGGATGATCTTCGCGCACTGTTTGCGAGTACGCCGGAGTCGAAGGCGCGCGGCTACTCGCCGGGTCGTTTCTCCTTTAATGTGAGTGGCGGGCGCTGTGAGGCGTGCAAGGGCGACGGGCAGATCAAGATCGAGATGCACTTCCTTCCCGATATCTACGTTCCCTGCGAAGTTTGCGGCGGTAAACGCTACAACCGCGAGACACTCGAGGTCACCTACCGTGGCAAGACCATCTCGGACGTGCTCGACATGAGCGTCACCGAGGCGCTGGCCTTCTTTGGGAATATCCCGCAGATTAAGCGCAAGCTCCAGACGCTGTACGATGTAGGCTTAGGCTACGTGAGCCTGGGCCAGCCCGCCACGACGCTCTCGGGCGGCGAGGCGCAGCGTGTGAAGCTCGCCAAGGAGCTTCATCGACGCCAGACGGGCAAGACGTTCTATATTTTGGACGAGCCGACGACCGGTCTTCATTTTGAGGACGTCCGCCAGCTGCTCGATGTGCTGCAGCGTTTGGTCGATGCGGGCAACACGGTGCTGGTGATTGAGCACAACCTTGATGTCATCAAGGTTGCCGACCGCCTGATCGATATGGGTCCCGAGGGCGGTAACGGCGGCGGAACCGTCGTGGTTTCGGGCACACCGGAGCAGGTTGCGGACTGTCCGCAGAGTTATACGGGCAAGTTTTTGGCGCCGTTGCTCAGGCGTGACCGGGAGCGTCAGGCTCAACTTGATGCTCAATAAATAGGCGATTCAGTTTATGGGCGCCATCGACTCCTTGTGATTCGATGGCGCTTGCTGTGCCGAAGTGACGTATGCAGCCGAATTGGACATATACTTAATCTTTGCGTCCGAATGCGAGGGAAAGGATATGTCATGGCAAAGGCTGTAAAGACGCCAAAAACCAATGCGATGCGCGAGCTGGAAAGCGCCGGCATTTCCTATGTTCTACATACGTACGAAGACGATGGTGATGAGTCGGTGGGCCTGGGGGTCGCGATTTCGGAGCAGCTTGGCGAGGAGCCCGGTCAAGGATTTAAGACTTTGGTCTGCGTGACACCGTCCAACGACTATGTCGTGTGCTGTATCCCTGTTGCCGATGAGCTCGATCTAAAGTCCGCCGCGCGTGCCGCGGGGGAGAAGTCCTTGGTTATGATGCATGTGAAGGATTTGCTTGCGGCGACTGGCTACGTTCGCGGCGGCTGCAGCCCGGTCGGTATGAAAAAACGCTACCGGACGCTCATTGATGAGACGTGTGTCCTTTGGGATACCATTTTTATTTCGGGAGGCAAGCGTGGTTATCAGCTCGAGCTTGCACCCGATGATTTAATTGCATTTTGCGGGGCGACGGTTGCCGCGATTACGAGAGAGGACTGAGCGATGCCGCAGGAAGAATTGAAGCGCGGAGCTCATTTTGCAAAAGAATCTGCGCCTCAGACACCCTCATCCGAAGCTTCTTCGTCGCGAGATGACACTGACGACATGGGCTCGTCGGACTACTCCACGGTTGGTCGTTCCGCCGGGCTTATGACCATCCTGACTATCGTGTCTCGCGTCACCGGTTTTATCCGCACGTGGGCAATGGCGGCCGCTATCGGCATGTCGCTACTCTCGTCCTCCTATCAGGTCGCCAACAACCTGCCCAATATGCTCTACGAACTCGTGATGGGTGGCATGCTCGTGACGGCGTTTTTGCCCGTGTACATGGGCGTGAGGCGTGAGCAGGGTCGCGAGGCCTCGAACGAGTACGTGGGCAACCTGCTCGGCATTCTGCTTTTAGTGCTGGGTGGCATTTCGTTGGTGGGGACCGTGTTCGCCCCGGGCTTTATCTGGACGCAATCGTTCCTTTCGGGTGACGGTGGCAGCATGGATACCGCTGCGTTCATGTTCCGTTTCTTTGCCATCCAGATTCTGTTTTATGGTTTGGGCTCGGTGTTCTCGGGCGTTCTCAACGCACACCGCGACTACTTTTGGTCGACGTTTGCCCCGGTCCTCAACAATGTGATCGTCATTGCGAGCTTTATGGGTTTTGCGCCCGTGTCCGCACAGTTTGGCGAACGTGCCGGCATCATCTTGATTGCGGCCGGTACGACCCTCGGTGTCTTTGTTCAGATGGCATGTCAGATTCCCGCGCTTGGCAAGCACGGCGTGCATCCCCATATCCATATCGACTTTAAGGACCCCGCACTGCGCCAGACGATTACGTTGGGCATTCCGACGCTGCTCGCCACGGTGTGCATGTTTGTCTCGACCTCCATCACTAATGCCGCCGCACTGGTGGTGCAGCCCGAGACCGGACCTTCCGTCATTGCGTATGCACGCCTGTGGTATACGCTGCCTTATGCGCTGATCGCCGCCTCGCTTTCGACGGCGCTCTATACCGAGCTATCGCATGATGCCCAAGAACAGGACTACGACAGCGTTCGCACTGGCATCTCGAGTGGCGTTGCCCAGATGCTCTTCTTCCTGATTCCGTTCGCGTTATATCTGATTGTCTTCGCCCGCCCGCTCAATATGATTTACTGCGCCGGCAAGTTCGATGAGTCCGGCGTGGCGTTGGTGTCGGAGTTTCTTATTTACCTGGCGCTTTCGCTGCCGCTCTACGGCGTGGTCGTGCTCATGCAGAAGAGCTTCTCGGCCTTGCTCGACATGAAGCCCTACGGTCGTTATTGCCTTTACTCTGCCATCGGACAGGCCGGTTCGGTGCTGTTGTTTGGTGTGGTGCTGGGCTACGGCATGCCTGCGATTGCGCTTTCGTATGTTGTCGACTATGTGATTTTGGTCGGCTGTTCGCTGTGGTGGCTGCGTCGTCGCCTGCGTGGCCTTCAGGTCAAATCTATCCTACATGGCGGTTTCTTTGGCCTTTTGCTCGGTGGCCTAGGTGCTGCCGCAGGCGCCGGCGGCATTTGGCCGGTTGAACACGTTGTCGGGGCACTTGGCGGCGCGATTCTGATTTCGCTTGGCTACGTTTGCGTTGCGGGTGTCGCCTCGCTTGTTGTTACCTTTGGCCTTGCCGTCGTCCTTAAGATGCCCGAGGTCTCGGCGCTGCTTCGTCGCAAGTAGGTGCGCGTGGCCGGTCACGACAACATACCAACACTTGCCGAGCAGGTTTCGCGCGTTCCCACGCAGCCCGGATGTTACCTTTGGAAAGATGCCAAGGGCGATGTCATCTACGTTGGCAAGGCGAAAAACTTGCGTTCCCGTATGCGCCAGTACGTGACGCTGCAGGACGAGCGCCAGAAGATCCCGCTTATGATGCAGCTGGTGGCGAGCTTCGACTATATCGTTGTGGAGACCGAGCACGAGGCATTGGTACTCGAGCGCAATCTAATCGGTCAGTACCATCCGTACTTTAACGTCGATCTTAAGGACGATAAGAGCTATCCCTTTATCGCTATCACCAAGAGCGATCTATTTCCCGCTATTAAATACACGCGTGAGCGCCATAAGCCAGGGACGCGCTATTTTGGCCCCTATACCGATAGCCGTGCGGCGCGTGAAACCATCGATACGCTGCGCAAGGTTATTCCCATTTGCTCGGCATCCTGTGCGGAGTGGCGTCGCTGCCGCCGCATCGTCGAATCTCATAAGGGCGAAGAAGACATCGTCAATATGATTTGCGCGCAAAACGGACGCCCCTGCTTTGACTATCATGTCGGCCGTGGACCTGGGGCGCGTGTCGGCGCGATTTCTCCTACTGACTATGCCAAGAACGTCAAACGTGTCGAACGTTTTTTGTCTGGCCATCGCAAGGACGTCGTTGACGAGCTGACATCCGAGATGACGGAGGCCGCCGAGGCGCTCGATTTTGAGCGCGCCGCCCGCGTCAAGCGCCGCCTGGACGTCATTAGGGGCCTGGACGATCGCCAACAGGTAGTCTTTCCATCGAGCGTCGAAATCGATGTTCTCTGCTTCAATCGCGAAGAGACAATTTCAGCCTCTTGCGTTTTTGTCGTGCGTGAGGGTCGAA
>CAJMJM010000091.1 GCA_905213725.1 Collinsella aerofaciens | reverse complement strand
TGAAGATTTCGATCGTGACGTGCTCGGATACGCGCGACCTTGCCCAGGACGAGGCTGGGGCCGCACTCGAGGAGCTTATCGAGGCACAGGGCTGGACGGTCGCCTCACATGTGGTCGTGCGCGACGACGTCAGCGAGATTGGTGATGCCATCGTGGAGGCCGCCGATGAGTGTCACGCCAATGTCGTGCTCACCTGCGGCGGCACGGGGCTTTCGATGCGCGATGTGACGCCCGAGGCGACGCGTGCCGTCTGCGACCGCGATGTGCCGGGTATTGCCGAGGCGATCCGTGCGTACTCCATGACCAAGACGCGCCGCGCCATGCTCTCGCGCGCTATTTGCATGCAACGAGGTCATACACTTGTCGTAAACTTTCCCGGTTCTACGAAGGCCGCCCGCGAAAGCTGGGAGGCCATAGCAGATCAGCTGGAGCACGCAGCTCAGATGACAGCGGGCGGCGGACATACCAACTAAGCGGTTTACCTGCGGCGGGGCGACCTAAACGGCTGCTCCGCCTTTGTTTTCCGCCGAAGCGACGCCGAGGTGCACGCTAACTCGAAACTATATTCTCTGGCGAGAATAATTTCTCACTAACATTATTCGCGCAGAAGTATAATCTGGTTGCAGATTAAAGCCCGCGGTGGGGTACCCGGGCACAAGGTCCGAAAGGGTTGAATATGTTCGATTTGGTTTCTCGCCGCGGATTCGTCTCACTTTCTGCTGTCGCCGCTGCCGGCCTTGGTCTTGCCGGTTGCTCGGGCAGCAAGACGTCCGAGCCGGCCGGATCCGATGCCGGCTCCGCCAAGGCCTCTTCCAAGAAGGAAACCGTCGAGCTGCAGGTCTTTGCCGCCAACTCCCTCGAGAAGGCCCTTCCCGAGGTCCAGGAGCTCTACACCGACCAGACCGGCACCACCTTTGCCGATACGCAGTTTAAGGCCTCCGGCGACCTCGTTGAGCAGATGAAGGCCGGCGCCACGGTCGACGTGCTCATCACCGCTTCCAAGGGTACCATGGATGACGCTGAGACCGCCGCGCTCGTCGACGCCGACCCGCGAGAGGACATGTTCGTCAACGACCTCGTGATTATTCGCGCCGAGGGCTCCGACACCAAGATCGAGGCCATCGCCGACGTCGCGAACCTGGACGGCAAGATCGCCATCGGCGACGCCAAGACCGTCCCCGCCGGCAAGTACGCCAACCAGGCGCTGGCTTCCGTGGGCCTCTACACCGGCATCGAGGGCGACGACGGCGAGTATGCGCCCGAGATCGCCGACAAGGTGGCCCTGGCCGACAAAGTTGGTACCGCCGCCGCCTATGTGTCCACGGGCGACTGCGTGGCTGGATTTGTCTACAGCTCCGATATCTTCCGCTACGACGGCATCGAGGAGGCCTTCGTGTGTCCCGAGGACTCGCACAAGCCCATCGTGTATCCGGGTGCCGTTGCCGAGAGCTCCGAGCACGCCGACGAAGCCAAGGCGTTCATCGACTTCTGTCTGACCAACAAGAAGGCTCAGAAGATTTGGGCCAAGTACGGCTTTGAGCTTTCCGCGTAGTGCGGCTTGGCGCGATAATTCCATCGTTTTGTGTTTCACTCCGTTCTTGTATTCGCTTGGAGCTTTTCGTGCTTAATAGATTCCGCATGCTTGTCGCCTGTGCTTTGACCTTCGCGCTTTGCTGGGTGCCGGGATTTGCGTTTGCTGGGGACGCTGAGGACGGGGCCCAGGTTGCTGCGACCGCTCATGGGCTTTCCTATGGGATCGAGGGTTTTGAGCGGCTGGCCAAGGGGACCGCTCGGGCCAGGGAGGGCCAGCCGGAGGGCTACCGGTGTCCCGTTGACGAGGACGTGGACCTTGTGGTGGCGCCTGCTGCCGATCGCGTTGTGGTGTGGATATCGCCCAAGGCGGTCGAGAAGTATGGATTGGATCCGCAGGACAACGAGTGCGTATCGGGTCTCAAGGCCCTCGTCTGTAAGCTCGACAGCGCAAACTGCATGGGAGGTGCGCAGCTGGGGGACGTGGATCTTCCTTGGTATGTCACGGCGGAAACAACGTTTGATTCCGGCGGGTATACCTATGGCTTTGACGAGCGCGGTGCGGATGGGGACCGCTATGTGGTGATTGCATCAGCCTCGGGTGATGCCAAGGGCGGCGCGCGTTGGCTTGATAGCGCTCACATGGTAGAAGCATCGTCTGTCGTATTGCGGGATGAGCAGGGGCCCTGGACCTCTCTGACCTCCTTTTTGTGCGACATCGACTATCGCCCGTTTTGGGTGTCCATTAAAACGAGCGGTCTTGCCCTGGTGATCGCGTTTGCGCTGGGCCTGTTCGCCGCGTGGAAGACCATGGGTACCTCGAGTCGCATCAAGGGCCTGCTCGATTCGGTCTTTACGATTCCTATGGTGCTGCCGCCTACGGTGTGCGGCTTTTTGCTGCTTATGCTATTTGGTCGATCGACCGGGGTCGGTCGGTGGCTTATCGCGCACGGCGTCTCGATTGTCTTTACGTGGCCGGCGGCGGTGATCTCTGCCGTGGTGGTGTCGTTCCCGCTCGTCTATCGTACGGCACTCGGAGCCTTCGAGAGCCTCGACACGCAGATGCTCGACGCCGCGCGAACCTTGGGATGGTCCGAGCGTCTCATCTTTACCAAGCTTATGATGCCGCTTGGGTGGCCCTCTATTGCCGCCGGCACGGTGCTCGCCTTTGCCCGCGCGATGGGCGAGTTTGGCTGCACGCTGTTCTTTGCGGGCAACTACGCCGGTATTACGCAGACCATTCCCATCGCCATCTACTTTGAGTGGATGGGCGGCAACACGTCGGTGGCCCTCTTTTGGGTCGTCGTCGTGATTGTCTTTAGCTTTTTGGTCATCCTGTTCATCAACATGTACACCGCTCATTCGCAAAAGTATCGCGAGCGGGGCCTTTCCCGTGCGGAGCGCAAACAGGCCAAAGATCTCGCCGGACAGGGCGATTCGCTCGACCCAGTCGGCGGCGATGCCCTGCGTATCGATCGCGAGGCGCTGGCCGAGCTCATGCGCGATGATGCGGCGCCGCAGGGAGGTCGATAGGTCATGTCACTCGTTCTGGATATCAAAAAGCGCTATCCCGGCTTTATGCTCGACATGCAGCTTGAGGCCGGCGAGGAGCGCGTGGCGCTGCTGGGCGCCTCGGGTTGTGGCAAGAGCTGCACGCTGCGCTGCATTGCCGGTGTGGAGACGCCCGACGAGGGCAAGATCGTCGTCAACGGCGTGACCTTTTTTGACTCGGGGGCGGGCATCAACCTGTCGCCCCAGGAGCGAAAATGCGCCCTGCTGTTCCAAAACTATCAGCTGTTCCCTAATATGACAGTGGCCGATAACGTATGTGCCGGCGTAAAGGATGCGGGCGACGCCGCGGCGCGCAAGCAGCTTGCCGAGCGCTACCTGGGTATCTTTGGACTGGCCGATTTTGCCGACCGCTATCCCGCGCGACTCTCGGGCGGTCAGCAGCAACGTGTGGCGCTTGCGCGCATGGTGGCGGCGCATCCGGGCATTTTTATGTTCGACGAGCCCATGAGCGCACTCGATTCCTATCTTAAGAGCGCCCTCGAACAGAACATGCTCGACCTGTTCGATGTATGCAACCGCACCGTGCTCTACGTGAGCCACGATATTGACGAGGCATGCCGCCTGTGCGAGCGCATTTGCGTGATGCATAACGGACATGTCGAGGAGATCGGCTCCGTCGAGGACGTGGTCCGCCGTCCGCAGACGCTGGCGGCGCTGCGCCTGACGGGCTGCAAGAACACAAGCCGGGCGCGCAAGATCGGCGACGAAGAAGTTGAGGCGCTCGATTGGGGCATGACCTTTAACGTGGGTCGCGAGGTTCCCGATAATGTGGCGTACCTGGGCATTCGCGCGAGCTACTTCCATGTGGACAACCGTGCCGAGCGGGGTCGCAACAGCTACGACCTGCACGTGGCGCGCGTGAGCGATTCGCGTTTTGAGCGCCTGGTGCTGTTGGATGCGCCGCGGGCCGATGCGCCAACGCGTCTGCAGTGGAAGGTCAACAAATTGAGCGTACCAGCGGATGGGTTACCGCAAGAAGGCGAGACCCTGCGTATGCATTTTGATGCCAGCAGGATCCATCTGGTTTGTCGGTAGCGCCGGGTAATGCCGTCGGGGATATAAGTCTCGGCGGCTTTGTCTTGCCGTTCGCCGAATGGGGAATGACAAACTCTTATCAACACAGATAATTATTTATTAAACGACGGCACACGAGGTTGTCGTACGAATGTCAACGGTGTTCGCATGGTCGACGACCGTTGATATAGTTGACCTCAACTTGTAGAGGAGGGTGCGCACATGCCGCAGACGACATACATTCGCCGCGTTGCCGCGCGTGCCCTATATATGGCTCGGAGCCGCATATGAGCAGGTATGTTCACGGCTCCGGGAGAGACGACGCACAACTAAATAACCGTCCGCAAGGCAGGTTCCCTAAAATTCCGGGTTTGAGCACGGCCGGACAATCGCCGTCCGTCGTGCATCGATACCGCCGTTATCCGTTTTTGGTTCGAGAGGGGAACCGTCATGGCTGAAGAATTTGATTTCCATCCGATGTGGGAGAGCCTCGGCATGAATCTTGCCGACCACGACCTGCTGCTGGGCGCCGTGGGCCAGATGTACGGCGATATGTTCCTGACGCAGAACAATCGCCCCAAGTCTACGTCCTACCTGGATTTTGTCGCCACCAACATCCACAGCGGCCGTATTAAGGAGATGCTCGACAAGAAGGAGGCCGGCGAGGCCACCAAGATCGTCGGCTCGTTCTGCGTCTACGTGCCCGAGGAGATCGTACTTGCCTGCGACGGTATCCCCGTGGGTCTATGCTCTGGTGCCGATTGGGCAACCGATAAGGTCGAGGAGCACCTGCCGCGCAACACCTGTCCGCTTATCAAGAGCTTTGCCGGCTTTAAGCTGGGCGAGGTCTGCCCCTACATTGAGTCGAGTGACTTGGTGGTAGGCGAGAACACCTGCGACGGCAAGAAGAAAGCCTACGAGTTTTTTGCCACGCAAAAGAACATGTACGTCATGGATATTCCCAACGTACACGACGAGTCGACGCTCGTGACCTGGAAGGCCGAGGTCAAGAAGCTCGCCGACAAGATCGAGGAAGAGTGTGGCGTCAAGATTACGCCCGAGCGGCTGAAGGCCGCCATCCACGCCGTCAATGAGAAGCGTCGCGCCCTGCAGCGCCTCGCAGCCACGCGCGCTGCCGACCCGGCGCCCATCAGCGGTCTCGACAGCCTGCTGACCGTTCAGGCCGCCTTTATGGACGACACGCCGCGTCTGACCGGAGCCATCAACGATATGGCGGCTGAGTGCGAGCAGCGTGTCGAGGCCGGCGAGGGCGTGACGCCCAAGGGGACCAAGCGCATCCTGTACACCGGTACGCCCATGGCCGTGCCCAACTGGAAACTGTTCAACCTCATCGAGAAGGCCGGCGGCGTTGTGGTCGGCGAGGAGTCCTGCACGGGCTCGCGCTACTACAAGGACCTGGTCGACGAGTCCGGCGAGACGGTCGACGAGATGCTCGACGCCATCGCCGAGCGCTACTTTAAGATCAACTGCGCCGTCTTTACGCCCAACGACCAGCGTATGAAGGACATCGTTCAGATGGCCAAGGACCTGCATGTAGACGGCATCGTCGACGTGGCCCTGCAGTTCTGCACGCTCTACGAGATGGAGTCGTTTGCCGTGGAGAAGGCCGCCGAGGAGGTCGGCATTCCGTTTATGCACATCACGACCGACTACGCTGGCGAGGATGCAGGTCAGTTACAAACCAGGATCGAAGCTTTCTTGGAGACCATTTAGGACTATCCGCCCCGGCGGCTTTCCCGGGCACCCGATCTTGCCGTTCAAACCGTCGCTTGTGTACCAAAGTACGCGGCGCTCCTCTTTTACGGCAACCTCGGGCACCTGGGAAAGCCGTTTCCTTGGTTGGTTGAAAGGTTTAGAAGTTATATGTCGGAAAATATTGAGCAGCCGTTGCCGTCCACGTTTGAGGAGTTCAACGAGCAGCGCAAGGCGGCGTTTATTCGCGTCAAGGATTATAAGCAGGCGGGTAATCGCCTGGTCGGTTTTCTGTGCAGCTACACGCCGCTCGAGATTATCGATGCCGCGGGGGCGGCGAGCGTGGCGCTGTGCGGCACGTCCGACGAGGTGATTCCCGAGGCCGAGAAGGTGCTGCCGGCAAATCTCTGTCCGCTCATCAAGTCGACGTACGGCTTTGCCTACTCGCAAAAGTGCCCGTTTACGTACTTTAGCGACATGATCATCGGTGAGACCACCTGCGACGGCAAGAAGAAGATGTACGAGCTACTCAACGAGCTCAAGCGTACGCACATTCTGCACCTGCCGCAGGGTCGCGATCGCGCCTACGAGCGTGAAGGCTGGTACGAGGAGTGCCGCCTGCTCAAGGAGGAGCTCGAGAACTTCTACGGCGTCGCGATTACCGACGATGCTCTGCTCGCTGCCGTCCGTCGTCGCAACCGCTTGCGTGCGGCCCAGCTCGAGATGTTTGCGCTGCAGGCCAACCAGCCGGCGGCCATGAGCGGCGTCGATCTGATGAGCACCATGTTTGCCGGTACGTTCAGCTTTGATATCGAGGCCTATACGCAGCAGCTGGAGCAAAAGGTTGCCAAGCTGCGCGAGACCTACGACGCGGGTGAGCGCCCGGTCGCGGCAGACGCCAAGCGCATTCTGATCACCGGCTGCCCGGTGGGCGGCGTGATCAACAAGATCGGCCGTACTATCGAGTCCAACGGCGGTGTGGTCGTGTGCATGGACGACTGCTCGGGCGAGCGCACGGCGGCCATGATGATCGACCCGGAGGCTCCCGACATTCTGCGCGCCATCGCCGACCGCTATCTGGATATCAACTGCTCGGTCATGACGCCCAACGACGGTCGTATGGAAAACACGCTGGCCATGTGCGAGAAGTATCACGTCGATGGCGTAGTGGAGAGCGTGCTCCAGGCGTGCCACACCTTTAACGTGGAGAGTGCACGCATGCAGGAGGCCGTCGAGGGTGCGGGCATTCCGTATATGAAGATCGAGACCGACTACAGCAACGGCGACATGGGCCAGATCGAGACTCGCATCGCCGCCTTTATCGAAACCCTCTAGCTTCCTCAGGCACCGGATCTTGCTCCTCAAACCGTCGCTTGCGTACCCAAAGTACGCTGCGCTCCTCTTTCGGGGCAATCTCCGGCACCTGAGAAACCTAGAGCTAAGGCGCCTGAACGCGCCGCTACCTTTGATATTTAGATTGGGAGAGAGCCATGATAGGGATCGGGATCGATATCGGGTCTACGGCGGCTAAGGCTGCTGTGGTCGACGGGGAGGGTTCGGTGGCGTGGACGTGCGTGCAGCCAACCGGGTTCTCCTCGGTCGATGCGGCGGAGCGGC
>CAJMJM010000090.1 GCA_905213725.1 Collinsella aerofaciens | reverse complement strand
TTTTTAAGTTTGTCGGGGGCGGGAGGTTAATGCCATGGTGTTCCTGCGTGTGTATCTTGTCGACGTAGATGAGCGCGGTCTCGGGGGTAAAGTTGCTCGTGCAAACGACCGTCTGGTAGCCCGCGGGGAGCATGACCTGCTCCATGCCATTGAGAACGAGCCCCGCCCATTTGTTGGTGTTATCCAAAATGATGATGGCAATGACGTGGGTTTGCTTGCCGGTGAGCGTCTGCGCTTGGGCGTTGGGAACGTATCCGAGTTCCTTAATGACGCGCGCGATTTTGTTCTGCGTCTTCTCGCTAAGCTTATCTCGTATGTCGTTGAGGTAATACGAGACGCTTGCCGTCGAGGTTCCCGCCTCTCGAGCGACGTCTGCGATCGTAACGCGCTGTTTTGCCACAGCGACTCCTTCCGACAGATGAGCATTTTCCAACATGATGACTTTGAGTCTTGGTGAAGGATACGCTTCGGTGAGCGGCTTTTTCCTTTCATATGAGTATGCAACAAATGCGGCATACGGGTGGGGTCGAAATTTGTGACCGGCATGCGCATCTGCCGTCTACCGAGAAAATCAAATACTTCTTGACTTTTGAAATCGAGGGCAAAATCGCAGGATTCATTTTTGGTTAAACGCATAACTAAATCGCATAACCAACGCTCTGACCTGCGCGTTTACCGAAATAAGCTGGCATTAAGAAAAACGAGCACCTATATTGTTCTTGTCGAAAAGACAGCAAGTCCAAACGGCAGGGGATGCTCCGGAGGCCTCCGCAAACGGTGTCTTGCGCACGCAACTCTATGAAAAGAGGGAAGCAATGAAGATCGTAGGCGTTGCCGCCTGTACTGTGGGTATCGCCCACACGTATATGGCCCAGAAGGCGATTCAGGATGAATGCGCCGCCCGTGGCATCGAGTGCAAGGTCGAGGCTCAGGGTGGCCTGGGTATCGAGAATGAGCTCACGCAGGAAGACGTGGACTCCGCCGACCTGGTCCTGGAGTCCGTCGACGTGGGTGTCGAGAACGAGGACCGTTTTGAGCAGAAGATGGCCGAGGGCAAGTTCCTGAAGGTCGGCACCTCGGATGTAATCGCCGATCCGGTAAAGATCATCGACCAGGCCATTGAGATCATCAAGGCGACGGGTGGCGCCGTTGACGCGCCCAAGGCCGAGGCCAAGGCAGAGAAGAAGGCCGTCTCCGCTGCCCCGCAGGCCCCGACACCGGCGTCCAAGCAGTCTATCTTTGCCGATCCTGGCAAGACGCTGCTCAATGCATTCAATACCGGCGTTTCCTATTTTATCCCCATCGTCGTTATCGGCGGCGTGTTTCTTGCCTTCTCGCTGGCATCCGGTACCGCCGGCGCCAACGGCATGGAGGTTACGAACCCGCTGATGGTGAGCCTTAACACCATCGGCATGGCCGGCATCTCCATGATGATCCCGGTGCTTGCGGCATACATCTCCTACTCGATGGCCGGCAAGCCCGCGCTCGCCCCCGGTTTTGTCCTGGGCTACCTGGTCAACAACGCAGTCGTTACCCCTAACGGCAGCAGCGTTTCGACCGGCTTCTTGGGCGCCATGATCATGGCGGTCATCTGCGGCTACTTTGTCCGCTGGATGAAGACCTGGAAGGTCAACAACACCATCCAGACCATCATGCCCATCCTGATCATCCCGATTCTGACCTCGCTTGTCCTGGGCATGGCCTATATCTACATCCTGGCCACGCCGCTTGGCTTTGTGATGGACTGGCTCACCGGCGTGCTCGGCAGCCTGCAGGGCGGTTCCGCAGTTGTCCTGGGTCTGGTCATTGGCGTTATGACCGCCTTCGATATGGGTGGCCCCATCAACAAGACCGCCTCGACCTTCACCATGGCCATCATGGCCTCCGGCATCTATGGCCCCAACGGCATGTTCCGCGTCGCCGTCGCCATTCCCCCGATTGCCTGCGGCCTTGCTGCGCTCATCGCCAAGAACAAGTTCGATGACGCCGATCGCCAGATGGGTATCTCCGCACTGTTCATGGGCTGCATCGGCATTACCGAGGGCGCTATCCCCTTCGCGGTCAAGGACCTTGGCCACACCCTGCCCGGCATCTGCATCGGCTCTGCCGTGGGCGCGGCGCTCGCCGCCTTCCAGGGTATCGACTGCTACGTCCCGCACGGTGGCTTTATCGTCGCCCTTGCCACCAACAACGTCGCGCTGTTCTGCCTGGACATCGTGATTGGCGCCGTGGTCGCCGCTGCAATCCTGATTGCCATGAAGCCCACGCTCGACAAGCAGGCCAAGTAAACCTTTAAGGACTCCGGTTGTGCGGAGGGATGGATTTGACTCCGCACAACCGCCCCTACACAACAAAATCCATCCGTACTGATAGGGCCCACATCTGGGTCCCAGGGAACTTTTGTCAAAAATCCTCTGGAGAAGGAGAACAAAATGTCCAACCTCACCATCCGCCAGGCCGTTCAGGGCATGCTCAAACTGCAGGATAGCGGCGATCACGCAACCATGGTCGGCATTGGCCCCATGAGCCCCAACCTGATTCAGGCCGTGTTCGAGCTTGCCAAGGACGAGGATTTCCCGCCCATGTTTATCGCCAGCCGCAACCAGGTCGATATGGACGAGATGGGCGCCGGCTACGTCAACGGTTCGGCCCCGACGCGCTATGCCGCCGACATCAAGACGGTCGCCGACCAGGTGGCTTACACCGGTCCGTACTACCTGTGCCGAGATCACGGCGGTCCGTGGCAGCGCGACGAGGAGCGTAACGCCCACCTGCCCGAGGACGAGGCCATGGAGCTCGCCCGCAAGTCCTTCGTCGCCGACATGGAGGCAGGCTTTGACCTGCTGATGGTCGACCCCACCAAGGATCCCTATCAGATCGGCAAGGTTATTCCGCTCGACGTGGTGCTTCGCCGCACGATCGATCTTATCGACTACCTTGAGCAGTACCGTCGCGAGCATAACCTGCCAGAGGTCGCCTATGAGGTCGGTACCGAGGAGACCAATGGCGGCTTGCCCTCTACCGATAAGTACGAGGAGTTCATTTCTCAGCTGCAGCCCGAGCTCGAGAAGCGCGGCTGCCCCATGCCCACCTTTATCGTCGGCCAGACCGGCACCCTTACCCGCTGGACGGAGCAGGTCGGTCACTACAACTTCAAGAACGCCCGCGAGCTTGCCGATATGGCCAAGCGCTATGGCGTGGGCCTGAAGGAGCACAACGCCGACTATCTGGACGACGCGACGCTGCTCGAGCACATCCCGGCACACGTGACCGCCTCCAACGTCGCTCCGCAGTATGGCACCGAGGAGACCCGCGCCTACCTCAAGCTCTGCGCCACCGAGCAGATCCTGGTCGACAACGGTCTGTGCGATGACCCCTCCGACCTGTATCACACGCTGCTGGTCAAGGCTATCAAGACCGAGCGCTGGCGCAAGTGGATGACTGGCGACGACGTCAACCTGCAGGTCGATGACATCCTTGCCGACGATGAGCTCAGCCTGAAGATCCTGGATGTCTCCGGCCACTATGCGTTCAACGATCCCGAGGTCAAGGAGCAGGTCGAGAAGCTCTATCGCAACCTCGCTGCCCAGGACATCGACGGCAAGCGCTTTGTGATCGAGCACATCAAGCGCCCGATCAAGCAGTACGTCGTCGGTCTTAACCTCAAGGGCGTCACGACCCGCATCGAGGCCGCTCTTGCCGAGTAAGTAGCTTTTCCTACGCGACGCCGGGCCTGGGGCATGTCCCAGCTGCAGGCCCGGCACATGGGACAAAGGGGCGGTCCCTTTGTCCCATTCTTTTGAGTTTTAGCTTCCTTTGAAGGGGTTCACCATGAAGTTCTTTATCGATACCGCCAATCTGGACGAGATTGCCGAGGCCAAGAGCTGGGGCTGCCTGGCCGGTGTTACCACCAACCCGTCCCTGTACGCCAAGACCGGCGGCAAGCTTGCCGACTTTGAGCCCCATATGCTCAAGATTGCCGAGCTCTGCGAGGGTCTGCCCGTGTCCGCCGAGTCTACCGCGACTACTGCCGAGGGCATGATCGAGGAGGGCAAGCGTCTTGCCGCCCTCGCTCCCAACATCGTGGTTAAGCTTCCCGTGTGCGAGGCCGGCCTTGCCGCCTGCCGCGCCCTGGCCGACGCAGGTGTGCGCGTCAACATGACGCTTGTTTTCTCGCCGACCCAGGCCTTGATGGCCGCCAACGCCGGCGCTCGCTACATCAGCCCGTTTGTGGGGCGCTTCGATGACATCGCCGAGGACGGTATCTCGCAGCTCGACAATGTTGTGACTTGCATCAAGAACTATGACTGGACCGGCAAGAACGTCGACGACACCGTTGAGATCATCACCGCTTCGGTCCGCACGCCCAACCATGTGACCCAGGCGGCGCTGCTTGGTGCCGACATTGCGACCGTCCCCATGGCCGCTCTTAAGAAATGCTTGCATCACCCGCTGACCGACCAGGGCCTTGCCTCTTTTGAGGCTGATTGGCAGAAGGTCGTCGCTCAGGCTTAACGAGTGGATTGCCCCGGCATCGCGTCATCCGGTGCCGGGGTTGTTCTCAAGAGAGGAATTCGTATGACCAACCAGGAGCTGGCGAAGGTCGCCAATGAGGTCAGGAAGGGTGTCGTGACTGCGGTTCACGCGGCCAAGTCGGGACATCCGGGTGGATCGCTCGGTGCTGCCGACATCATGACGTATCTGTACTTTGAGGAAATGAATATCGATCCTGCTGACCCTCACAAGGCCGATCGCGATCGCTTTGTGCTCTCCAAGGGTCACGCGGCGCCGGGCCTGTATTCGGTGTTGGCAAATCGCGGCTATTTTCCCGTCGAAGAGCTCGAGACGCTCCGCCATATTGGCAGCCGACTGCAGGGCCATCCCAACATGAACGACACCCCGGGCATCGATATGTCCACCGGATCGCTCGGTCAGGGTATCTCCGCCGCGGTTGGAATGGCACTCGCCGCAAAGCACTGGGGTGACAGCTACCGCGTCTACACGTTGCTGGGCGACGGCGAGTGCGAGGAGGGCCAGGTGTGGGAGGCGGCCATGTTTGCCGGCAACCATGCGCTCGACAATCTTGTTGCCGTCGTCGACCACAACGGCTTGCAGATTGACGGCACGATCGATGAGGTCAACTCGGCCATGCCGCTCGCTGACAAGTTCCGCGCCTTTAAGTGGCATGTGAGCGAGCTAGCCGATGGCATCGACATGACACAGATTGAGGCGGCTGTCGCCGAGGCTCGTGAGGTGACCGTCGTGCCCGTCGCTATCATCGCCGAGACGGTGAAGGGCAAAGGCGTCTCCTTTATGGAGAACCAGGTTGGCTGGCATGGCAAGGCGCCCAACGATGAACAGTTTGAGCAGGCCATGGCCGAGCTTGCGGCAGCAGGAGAGGAGCTCTAATGGCAGAGGTCAAAAAAGTCGCCACGCGCGTAAGCTACGGCGAGGCGCTCGTCGAGCTGGGCAATGAGCACGATGACTTTGTAGTGCTCGATGCCGACCTGGCTGCCGCTACGCAGACGGGTAAGTTTAAGGCTGCGCACCCTGAGCGCTTCTACGATGCCGGCATTGCCGAGAGCAACTTGATGGGGCTCGCCGCCGGCATTGCGACCACGGGCCACGTCGCCTTTGCGAGCACCTTTGCCATGTTCGCCGCCGGCCGCGCGTACGAACAAGTGCGTAATTCCATTGGCTATCCGCACCTCAACGTCAAAATCGGTGCCACGCATGCGGGTATCTCGGTCGGTGAAGACGGCGCCACGCATCAGTGCTGCGAGGACATCGCGCTCATGCGCACGATCCCGGGTATGACGGTAATCGTTCCCGCCGATGACATCGAGGCTCGCGCTTGCGTGCGCGCCGCCTATGAGTTTGAGGGACCGGTCTACATGCGCTTCGGACGCCTGGCAACGCCGGTCATTAACGATCACGAGGACTATGAGTTCAAGATTGGTCGCGGCGTGGTCGTGCGCGAGGGGTCCGATGTGACCATCATCGCTTGTGGCCTTATGGTCGCCGAGGCGCTTGAGGCTGCCGAGGCGCTCGCTGCCGATGGTATCGATGCCGAGGTCATCAATATGCACACGATCAAGCCGCTTGATGAGCGCCTGGTGGTTGCCAGCGCCAAGAAGACCGGTCGTGTGGTCACTGCCGAGGAGCATTCGATTATCGGTGGTCTTGGCGAGGCCGTGGCCTCGGTGCTCGCGGAGCAGCATCCGGCGCCGATGCGTCGCGTCGGCGTGCGCGATGTGTATGGCGAGTCCGGCCCTGCGGTCGATTTGCTGCACAAGTACGGTTTGGACGCCGACGGCATCGAAGCTGCGGTCAGGTCCGTGTTGTAAGGAAGGTTTCCATGGGATTTGTATCTGCCAACCAAGTGACAATCGGGTATACCGCCGCCTCGCGCGAGGACGCCCTACATTATTTGTCCGAGCAGGCCATCGAGCTCGGCTTTGCCGATGACGCATCTGCCGTAGAGGCCGCCTTCATTGCTCGCGCGACCGCGGCCGAGACCGGCCTTGTCGCCGGTTTTGTTGTTAAGGATTCGTAAAGCGACGCGATCCACACGCCGGGCGTAGCCGTGCTTAAACTGACCGAGCCCGTTGAATGGCCGAGCTTCGATGGGGTGCCCGTCGATGTTGCGCTCGCGCTGTACGTGCCTGCCGGCGAGGCTGGAACCACGCATCTGCGCCTGCTCTCCAAGGCTGCCGTAATGCTGATGGACGCCGGCTTCCGCGACAAGGTGCGCGCGAGCACCGATCCCGTTGAGATTGCGGAGCTCATCAATAGCGGACTCGAAGACTAGGACGGTCATCCCGTTCAATCAATCGATCCTTCTCCAAGGAAAAGGGCCGCGACGCCATATGGGTGTCACGGCCCTATTTGCGTTTCCCCAGATAAAACCTGCCAAAACAAACCTGTCCCTTATTGACAGGTCAGTTAACGCAGTCCAGGTTGAGCATATGTGCCCGGAGCCCGCGCAGCGCCGAGCAGTTACGCCGTTTGTAAAACGGCGTAATCTAAAGGTTCATGTTGCCGTGGATGTAGGGGGTGACCTCGGGGGAGATATGGTCGCAGCCCAGCTCGCGCAGCGCGGACTCGATAACGGCGGGCAGCGGGGTCTTGCCCTTGTCGTCGACGGCGGCACCGCCGAGGGTGGCAATCTTGGCAACATCTGCGGGTGCGGCCTCGATATGCATGCAGCCGCCGACCAGGCGTGCGCGTACCTGTGCCAGATCAAGATCGTGCAGGTAATCCTCGCAGGCGCGGATCAGGGAGACCTTCTCGAACGTAAGCTCCTCGCCCGTGGGGACGCGCGTGGCAAGACATGCTCCCGCCGGCAGGTTCCAAACAGGATAGTCCCATGCGCGTAGTAGCTCGCGCTCTTCGTCCTTGGTAAAGCCGACCTCCATGAGAGGGGAGCGTACGCCGAGCTCTTCTGCCGCACGCATGCCGGGGCGGTAGTCACCGCGATCGCTTGCATTGCTGCCATCGAAGACGGTGGGAAAGCCGAGCGACTTGGCGTGGTTGACGATGGCGGTAAAGCCGGCGTGCTTGCAGTGGTAGCAGCGATTGGCATCGTTGCAGG
>CAJMJM010000089.1 GCA_905213725.1 Collinsella aerofaciens | reverse complement strand
AGCGCTCGATACCGAAGCCAGCTTAATGGTCGCTAGCACATCGTGCATCCAATCCTGTTATTGAGTCAAGGATAAGACGGCACCCGAGATCGGCATGGAGAATGCACCGCCCGTGGCGTCCTTGAGAATGACGCCAAAGAACAGCTGCAGCAACATACCGAGCCAGAAAGCCGGGACGGCAACGAGAATCGACGTGGTGAGCGTTACCAAAATATCCCAGAAGGAATAACGCTTAACCGCCGAAATGATACCCGCACCGATACCCATGATTGCCTCGAGCACGATGGCGCACGCGGCAAGTTTGACCGTATACGGATACTTCTGGGCAAAGATTTCCGTAACCGGCAGCTTGCGCTGATACGAATTGCCCAGATCGCCATGAAGCAGGCCGTTCATGTAATACAAGTAACGGTCCACGAGCGACGTTTGAACGGGGTCGCCGTTCTCGTCAAGGATCGCGTTGCCGTCCTCGTCCGACTGGACCAGGTGATAGCGGACGCGAAGCTGAAGCTCCACCTCGGGGGACAGAGCCTTGTCTCCACCGATCAGCTTGATCGGATCTCCCGGCACGATATTCTGGAGGGCGAACAGAATCAGCGTAACGCCCAAAAACACCGGGATGAACTGAAGCACACGTTTAACGATGTACTTACCCATACCACTCCCCTATCTAGGGATTAACCTAAATGGGATGCCGATCGCCAGACCGGCATCCCAAAATTACCATCAGCCAGTTTACCCCAGGTTAGGGAGAACTGTATGTTTCCCATGAGGTCTACGTAAATACTTGACCCTCACGGAAGCTGCAAACTCTTAGGCGAGCTCAGCGGTACCCAGCTCGGCATGCTTCTGCGGATCGACATAGAGGTGCTTGATGCGATCGGAGCCGACGATGGTGTGCGTGTAGAACATAATCGGGATGACCGGGCAGTCGGCAGCGACCATTGCGTCGGCCTCCTGCATCTTAGCGACGCGCTCCTCGTCGTCAACAATAGTACGAGCCTCGTCGACCTTGGCGTCGAACTCGGGGTTGTTGTAACCGGAGCGGTTATCGCCACCGAGGGAGTCGGAGTGGAACAGCGGATACAGGAAGTTGTCCATGATCGGGTAGTCGGCAATCCAACCCAGACGACCGAACTGATAGTTAAAGTTCTGATACTGCTCGAGCAGGGCAGACCACTCAGGGGTATCGGAGACAGCGGTAACGCCAACCTTGGCGAGGTCGCCGATGATGGACTCCATGATCTCCTTGTGACCGCCGTCCTGGTTGTAGGAAAGGGTCACGCTAATGCCACGATCCCCGTTAGCGCCAGCGGGAGCAACCTTGTCGAGGTACTCGTTAGCCTTGTCGACATCGTAGGCGCAGAACTCCCATGCGCCCTCCTTGTAGCCATCGATGCCCGGAGGAACAATGCCGTCGGCAGGGGTACGGGTACCCTTATAGATGGTCTTGCAGATGGCCTCACGGTTGATGGCCAGGGAGATGCCCCTGCGCAGGTCGGCGTTGTTGAACGGCTCGGCCGTGGTGTTGCAGGTCAGATAGTACGTGGAAGGCTCGGCGCCGAGCAGCATGCGCTCGCCGTCACCCATGGTGTAGCCGTCCTTGGACACGCCGCGATCCTTCTTGGCGGCATCGATCTGAGCGACGGGAACGTCGCAGACATCGAGGTTACCGGCCTGGAACTCCTTGTAAGCAGTCTCCATGTCCTTGATGACCTGGAAGTGGATGCCATCGATCTTGGCCTTGTCGCCATAGTAATCGTCGAACTTCTTGAGGTTGATCTCCTGACCATCCTCCCACTTGCCGTCCATCATGAACGGGCCGTTACCGACCGGTGCAAGATAGAAGCTCTTGACATCGGACTCGGCGCACTCGGGAACCGGGGCCAGAGCCGGGTGAGAGGCGACGAAGGGGAAGTCGGCGTAAGCGGAAGACAGCTTGACGACGAGGGTCTCATCGTCGGGGCAAGTAACACCGCTGAGCTCGGTAGCGTTACCGGCAAGCAGGTCGTCATAGCCCTCGACCATAGAAAGGTGATAGGAGCCCTCGGAAGGGCCGTACTCGGTAGCGATGGCCGACTTGGTGTTGACCAGACGCTCCCAACCGAGCTTGAAGGACTTGGAGGTAACGTCGTCACCGTTGTGGAACTTGGCCTTCTTGATCTTGAAGGTGAACTCGGTGGCGTCGTCGTTGGCCTCAAAGGACTCGCAAGCCAGCGGAACGATCTCGCCCTTCTCGGCGTCATAAGAGGTCAGAGCATCAAAGAGCTGGTACTCGACCTGAGTGCCCTGGTCCTCCTGGACGTTATAGGGGTCGATGCAGACCGGGTTGTTGATGTAGAAGTTCAGCGTCGAACCGGACTCAGAACCGGAAGCGTCGCCGCCCTTCTTGCCGCATGCGGCAAGAAAAGCCATGGAGCTCGCAGCAAGGGTACCGCCGACAAAGGCGCGACGACCCATAACGGGCTGGTGGAACATAGAATCAGCCATGCCATCCTCCTTATGAGATAGGACAAAGTAAGTTCGGTCGGGCAACGTCAAGACAGCCCAATCGAACCATTCAAACGCGGTCCGCCGTTTTGGCTGGTTATACAAAGCGGACCAACGTATTGCAATACAGTAGCGCATTTTATGCACGATTTGGGGCTAATTCCGGTTAACGGTCGAGATTTTCTTTAGTTGGGCGAAGTATATGAGGATATTTTGACTCTGTTACAAATATGTAAACAAAATGGGTCCCGCACTTGCGGGACCCTTTTCAAGTATTTATGCGGTTCGTGATTAGTAGCCCACGATGCCCTGCGGGAAGAAGAACATGCACAGCACGACGCACACGGCAAACACGACAGCCATGATGACGGTCAGGCGGTCAAGGTTCTGCTCCATAACGCCCGTGGCAGAGCTGGAGTTATACAGCGAGCTGGCAATCATATCCGAAACGCCGGTACCCTTACCGGAATGCATCAGGACGAGAATCGTCAGCGCCACGGCAGAAACAGCCCAAACGACAAACAGAAGAATTTGGAACGGACCCATAGATAAGCTCCTTAATAGAACAGTTCAAACTCCAGTACTGTACCACAATCCCCCGCTCTCCCCTACCTGCCACTCAAGGACGGGGTGGAAATGGCAGAAATACCAAAAAGGGGGTTGTCCGGTTGTGGACAACCCCCTTGCTAGAAAACGGTATTTGTTTTCTATTAGGCCTCGGTAGCGAGCACGCGGCCCGTCATCTCGGCGGAAGGCTCAATACCAGCCATGGTGAGCATGGTCGGAGCGATATCGGAAAGACGGCCGTCCTCGATACCGGTGAGCTTGGCCTTCTCATCAACGATGATGAACGGCACGCGGTTGGTGGTGTGAGCCGTAAACGGATGCTTGGAGCCGTCGGAAGCAACGTCAAACATGTGATCGGCGTTGCCGTGGTCGGCGGTAATCAGTGCAAAGCCGCCCTTGGCGAGAATCGCCGGGACAACCTTGGACAGGGCATCGTCAACAGCCTCAACGGCCTTAACGGCAGCGTCGAAGACACCGGTGTGACCAACCATGTCGCAGTTCGCGAAGTTCACGATGTAGAAATCAGCGCGATCCTCGTTGATGGCGGCGACGAGCTTCTCGGTAACCTCGGGAGCGCTCATCTCGGGCTGCAGATCGTAGGTAGCAACCTTGGGGGAAGCGACGAGCACGCGCTCCTCGCCCTCCTTGGGCTCCTCGATGCCACCGTTGAGGAAGAACGTCACGTGGGCGTACTTCTCGGTCTCGGCAGTGTGCAGCTGCTTCAGGCCATTGGCGGCGATAACGTCGGCCAGGACGTTCTCGGGGAACGTCTTGGGGAAGGCGACCTCGACGTCAAACGTCGGATCATACTCGGTCATCGTCACAAAGTGCGAAAGCTTGATCTGCTCGCGCTCAAAGCCGTCGAACTCCTTGTCCGTGAACACGCGGGTCATCTGACGAGCACGGTCGGGACGGAAGTTGAAGAAGATGGCCGCGTCGCCCTCGTGAATGCCCTCGTTGTGGGCAGCGAAGGGCTCGACGAACTCGTCGCCGCGCGGGTCCTTCTCGTAGTAGGCCTTGATACCGGCAACGGGGTCGGTATCAGCATCGGACGCGTTGACCATGACGTCGTAGGCGCGCTGGATGCGCTCCCAACGATTATCGCGGTCCATGGCCCAATAACGGCCCGAGACGGTGGCAACGCGAGCGTCGCAACCGGTCTCCTCGGAGATCTTAGCCAGGAAAGCGCAGAACTCACTCATGTAACCGGCACCGGACTGCGGGTCAACGTCGCGACCATCCATGAAGGCGTGGACGCGAACGGTCTTGACACCGTGCTCGGCAGCCATCTTGACCAGAGCCTCGACGTGGTTCATGTGAGAATGAACACCGCCAGGGCTCATAAGGCCCATGAGGTGGAGAGTCTTACCGTCAGCCTTGACATCGTCCATAGCCTTGACGAAAACCTCGTTCTTGGCGATGGAACCGTCCTTGATGGCATTGTTGATGCGCGAAAGCTCCTGGAACACGATGCGGCCGGCACCGATGTTGAGGTGACCCACCTCGGAGTTACCCATCTGGCCGTCGGGAAGGCCCACGTCCTCGCCCGAAGCACCGAGCGTGGTGTGGGGGTACTTCTCGTACAGGCCATCAAGGAAGGGCGTCTTGGCAGCGGCGACGGCGTTCTCGCCATCGGCCGGAGCAAGGCCGCAGCCATCCATGATAATCAGGAGTGCAGGAAGATGACGTTGTGCCATATGTCCTACTCGCCTGCCTTGACGACCATAGAGGCGAAGTCGGCAGCCTTGAGCGAAGCGCCGCCCACGAGGGCGCCGTCAACGTCGGGCTTGGCGACGAGCTCGGCGATGTTGCCGGGCTTGGCGGAACCGCCATACAGCACGCGGATGCCGTTAGCGAGCTCCTCGCCGAACATCTCCTTGAGGGTCTCACGGATAGCACCGCAGACCTCCTGAGCGTCCTCGGCGGTAGCGGTCTTGCCGGTGCCGATGGCCCAGATGGGCTCGTAGGCGACGACGACCTGCTTGGGGCAGGTGATCTCAAGACCAGCAAGGCCAGCCTTGACCTGGTTCACGACGTGCTCGACATAGGTGCCAGCCTCGCGGACCTCGAGGGACTCGCCGCAGCAGAAGACGGGAACAAGGCCGGCGGCAACGAGAGCCTTAGCCTTCTTGTTCTGGTCCTCGTCGGTCTCGTGGAAGTAGTCGCGACGCTCGGAGTGACCGATGATGCAGTAGGTGCAGCCAGCGGACTTGAGCATGTCGCAAGAGGACTCACCGGTGAAGGCACCCTTGGCCTCCCAGTACACGTTCTGTGCACCGAGGGCGATGGGGGCAGCCTGAATGCGGTCATGAACCGTGGTGATGTCGATGGTCGGAGGGCAGACGAGCACCTCGACGCCAGCCGGAACCTCGGGCAGAGCCTGAGCCAGCTCGTCGGCGAGCTTGGCAGCCTCGGCGACGTCGTTGTTCATCTTCCAGTTACCAGCGATAAGAAGGGTGCGATTAGGCATCGAGAAGCGCCTCCACTCCGGGCAGGGCCTTACCCTCGACGAGCTCCATGGAAGCGCCACCACCGGTGGAGATCCAGCTCATCTTGTCGGCCAGGTTGAACTTGTTGACAGCTGCGACAGAGTCGCCACCGCCGATGATCGAGGTGCAGTCGGCCTCGGCGACAGCCTCGGCGATAGCCTGGGTGCCGTGAGCAAAGTTGTCGAACTCGAAGACGCCCATGGGGCCATTCCAGAACACGGTCTTGGCGCCCTTGACGGCCTCGGCGTAGAGCTCCTCGGTCTTGGGGCCGATGTCCATGCCCTCACGATCGTCGGGGATAGCGTCGGAAGCGACAACCTCGGGGACAGCGTCCTCGCCAAAGTGATCGGCAACGCGGTTGTCGATGGGGAGCAGGATCTTGACGCCCTTCTCCTCGGCCTTCTTGAGCATCTCGCCAGCGCGCTCGACCCAGTCCTCTTCCTTGAGGGACTGACCGACGGACAGGCCCTGAGCCAGGAAGAAGGTGTAGGCCATACCGCCACCGATGATCAGGGTGTCAGCAGAGTCGATGAGGTGATCGAGAACGCCGATCTTGGAGGAAACCTTGGAACCGCCGACGATGGCGACGAAGGGGCGCTCGGGCTCGGCGAAGATGCCGGTCAGCGTGTCGACCTCCTTCTCGAGCAGGAAGCCGGCGACGGCAGGCAGGTAAGCGGCGGGGCCCACGACGGAACCCTGGGCGCGGTGAGCGGTGCCGAAGGCATCGAGAACGAAGACGTCACCATAGGAAGCGAGCTTCTTGGCGATCTCGGGATCGTTCTTCTTCTCACGCTTATCGAAGCGGACGTTCTCGAGAACGAGAACCTTGCCCGGCTCGACGGCAGCGACAGCCTCGGCAGCCTTCTCGCCGTAAGTGTCGGCGACAAAGGTAACGTCGAGACCAGAGAGCTCGGCGAGCTTCTTGGCGACGGGCTCGAGGGACAGCTCGGGCTGGAAGCCGGTGCCATCGGGACGGCCGAGGTGGCTCATGAGGATGACGCGAGCGTTGTGCTCAACGAGATAGTTGATGGTGGGCAGGGCAGCCTTGATACGGGTGGTGTCGCCAACGACGCCATCCTTGATAGGCACGTTGAAGTCAACGCGGACGAGAACGCGCTTGCCGTCGACATCGATGTCGCGGACGGTCTTCTTGGTAAAGGCCATGTTTGCTTCTACCTTTCGTACGTGTCTGCCTCCCATTACGGCAGACGATTTCTTATAAAAAGGGCGCGACCCTAGGGTGTAAGCCCTATGAGGCCGCGCCCTTCTTTAGACGCTCAACGAGCTATTCGCTAAAATCTAAATTAAGCAACGAACTTCTCGAAGTACTTGATGGTGCGGACCATCTGAGAGGTGTAGGAGTTCTCGTTGTCGTACCAAGAGGTAACCTGAACGAGGGTCTGGCCGTTGCCGAGGTCAGAGGCCATGGTCTGCGTGGCGTCGAAGATGGAGCCGTGGGTCTCGCCGACGATGTCGCGGGAGACGATCTGGTCCTCGTTGTAGGCGAAGGTCTCGGGGATGGTCTCGGCGTAGGCCTTCATGGCAGCGTTGACCTCGTCGACGGTGACCTTCTTGTCAACGACGGCGTAGAGGTTGGTCAGCGAGCCGGTCGGCGTCGGGACGCGCTGGGCGGCACCGATGAGCTTGCCGTTGAGCTCGGGGAGAACCAGGCCGATGGCCTTGGCAGCGCCCGTGGTGTTCGGGACGATGTTCTCGGAGCAGGCGCGGGAGCGACGGAAGTTGCCCTTGCGCTGCGGGCCGTCGAGCGGCATCTGGTCGCCGGTGAAGGCGTGGATGGTGGTCATGATGCCGGACACGATGGGAGCGAAGTCGTTGAGACCCTTGGCCATCGGGGCGAGGCAGTTGGTGGTGCAGGAAGCAGCGGAGATGATGTTGTCCTCAGCGGTCAGCGTCTCATGGTTGACGTTGTACACGATGGTGGGCAGATCGCTGCCGGCCGGAGCGGAGATGACGACCTTCTTGGCGCCAGCGTTGATGTGGGCCTGAGCCTTAGCCTTGCTGGTGTAGAAGCCGGTGCACTCGAGAACGACGGCGACGTCGAGGGCGCCCCAAGGCAGGTTGTTGGCGTCGGCCTCCTTGTAGATCTTGATCTCCTTGC
>CAJMJM010000088.1 GCA_905213725.1 Collinsella aerofaciens | reverse complement strand
GCGCTGGTTCCCGGTTCCACCGGGCCGCGCGGCAAGGAGATATATTGCCAGACCGGAGGGGCCCCGGGGGCGGGAATCGCGCACTCCATATTTTGTTCACAAATGAATAGATCCCTCAGTCGCGTCACTGAGGTTAAAACTGAAGCATTGGCTTCTGATATTGGCGATGACCAGCTGTTTTACGAGTATTGAGACATCGGTCATCTCTGGAGCGCTACTTTACTCCAAAGGCATCAGCTATTTGTTTCCCATCGGTAAAAGGCGGGTTTTGTTCGCCAAGCGTTCTTATATATAGATAGATACGGGTTCGAACCCATGAAAGGGCGACAAAAAAGACGGCCAACCGAAGTTGACCGTCTCAACAATCTTTGGGTGGGCCGTCAGGAGTTCAGCCTGCTTCGCAGGCGGCCGCTGCGGCGCTTTCGCGCCTTGCGCGCTGCGCTGGCAAACGCTCACGCGTTTACTCAGCTCCGCGCCCCGACGGGTTCGAACCCATGAAAGGGCGACAAAAAAGACGGCCAACCGAAGTTGACCGTCTCAACAATCTTTGGGTGGGCCGTCAGGGGTTCGAACCCTGGACCTTGGGATTAAAAGTCCCCTGCTCTGCCAGCTGAGCTAACGGCCCGCGGGTGGCATTGTACCACGGTCTGGGACTATTCCCAACTCCATTGGCCGTTCTGGAAAATCACAACTTCACGTCCATCAGGCGTAATGCCCGTAATATCGATGTCGTCCGTGCCGATCATAAAATCGACGTGCGTGCTCGAGACGTTAACGCCATGCTCCAGGAGCTCCTCCTTGGACATGTCATACCCACCCTCGATGCATTCGGGGAAACCGACACCTAGCGCGAGATGGCAGCTAGCGTTCTCGTCATAGAGCGTATCGTAGAACAGAACACCACTTTCGCGGATCGGCGTGTTCTTGGAAATGAGCGCGACCTCTCCCAGGTGAGCAGCGCCCTCGTCAGTATCGATGATACTTGCGAGCGTTGCCTTGCCCACGCGGGCGTCGTAGTCCACCACGCGGCCGCCCTCGAACTTAATCCAAAAATCGTCGACTTTATTGCCGTGGTGGATGAGCGGCATGGCCGAGTACACGATACCGTCAGCGCGCATGCGATCGGGCGAAGTGAAGACTTCCTCGGTGGGAATGTTGGGGAAGAAGGGGTGCCCATCGGGCGTCTTGCCCTTGCCGCCGGCCCACTCGTGACCCTTCGTCATGCCAATCGTCAGATCGGTTCCATTTGCCGCGGTGTAATGCAGGCAGTCGAAACGATTGTCGTTCAGGAAACGCAGGTTCTTTTCGAATGCGGCGTCATGGAGCTCCCAGTCGCTCTCTGGGTCCTGGCCATCGGCGCGAGCGGTGTGCAGAATCGCATTCCACAGCTTATAGATTGCAACCTCATCGGCGTCTCCCGGGAACACCTCGCGCGCCCAAGCCACGACCGGAGCGCCGGCGATGCACCACGGATTGATGTTGTAATCCAGTCCACGGCGGAAAACTTTGCACTGCGTGTTCTTTGCCTTAGAAGCTGCAGCGGGCTTAGCGGGATCGATGCCCTTAAGGGCGGCGGGGTCCGCACCCTCGATAAAGATAAAGCAGGCACCGTCCTGGGCCAGGGAATCCAGCTGCAGGCGCTTCCACTCGGGCGTCTGCTCAAAATAGCTTTTCTCGACATGCTCGTACGTGAGCCTCGTCACGGCATCATCGGCCCAGATGACCGTCACGTGGCCGGCGCCGGCAGCATAGGCCTCCGCGACCACCACGCGCGCAAACGGCGCGCACTCAACCGGAGACTGAACGACAACTTCCTGGCCGGGCTTAACGTTTACGCCCATGCGGACAACCAGGCGCGCATAGTTTTTAATCTTGGGCTCCAGGGACTTCATACCCTCCAGGGCCTCTTCGACCGTCAGGGCAGCTCGAATCATGTGCCACTCCATCTATCTATAGAACAGTAAAAAGGCGCGCCGCAAAAACGACGCGCCTTATATCTTAGCGATAAGTATGTATGCAAACGCTACTTCTTCTTGGAGTCCTTCTTGTCCTCCTCGGCAGCTGCGCGCTCGATAAGAGCGTTGAGCTTGTTCTCGGACATGCCCTCGGCCTGCGCGCGGTACATGTTGCGCAAGGGACGAATACGAGCGAAGTCGTAGATAAAGTCACCTAGGATGATGACATAGGACAAAACGATGCCGACCATCTGGACAGGGCTGGACACCATGCCAGCGGGAGCGAAGTACAGCGAGGCCCAAATTGCCACGACGAGCACCATGCCAATGGCGAGCACAATCCACCAGATGCGACGGCGCTTGGTGTAGTCCTCGTCCTGCTTGAGGAGGATATTCGACACCGTATAGATGCGGTCCTCCTTGGCGCGCTGCTTAGCCTTGCGGGCGCGCTTCTCCTCTTTAGAGAGGCCCTCGAGGTTCTCGCCCTTCTCGAGCTCTTTGCGGCGTGCCTTAGACGAAGCCGGCACGACGCGAACGGAGCTCGCTGCTTGGCGGGCGGGCTTAGCAGATGCGGCAGACTTGCGCGCAACCCCGGTAACTTCGTGGGATTGCGTGCGCTTGTTCGTGGCGCTACGGGTACTCACTTATGCGTTCTCCTTCATGCTTGTGAACTGGGAGCCAGTGATGATCTGGAAGGCCTCGCGATAGCGCTCGGACGTGCCATCGATGACCTCGGCGGGCAGGTGCGGGGTCTCCCCCGTCATATCCCAGTTGGCCTTGAGCCAATTGCGGACGAATTGCTTGTCGTAGCTAGGCTGGATCTTGCCCTCCTCGTAGCTGGCAGCAGGCCAGAAACGGCTGGAGTCGGGCGTGAGGCACTCGTCGATCAGCGTGACCTTGCCATCAATAACACCAAACTCGAACTTGGTGTCGGCAATGATGATGCCACGGGTCGCGGCGTACTCGGCAGCGGCCTTGTAGATCTTGAGGGAAAGGTCACGAATCTGCGTGGCGATGTCCTCGCCCACGATCTCGCAGCAACGCTCGAACGAGATGTTCTCGTCGTGGTCACCGATCTCGGCCTTCGTGGACGGCGTGAACAGCGGCTCAGGAAGCTTGGAAGCCTCGGTCAGGCCCTCAGGCAGCTGGATGCCGCAGACGGTGCCGTTCTCGTCGTAGGTCTTCTTGCCCGAACCGGTCAGATAGCCGCGGACGATGCACTCGATAGGAATCGTCTGGGCCTTCTTAACCAGCATGGCGCGGCCAGCGAGGTAGTCACGATACTCAGCAAACTCCTCGGGGAACTCCGCCGGGTCGATGGAAACGAGATGGTTGGGGACGATGTCGGCAAACTTATCGAACCAGAATGCCGAGATGCGATTGAGTACCTCTCCCTTAAACGGAATCTCGTCGGGAAGAATGAAGTCGAACGCAGAAATGCGGTCGGTGGCGACCATCAGCAGGTTTTCACCGGCATCGTAAATATCACGAACCTTGCCACGGGAATCCGGACGACGCTCCATCGTTGTCACGTGAGTCACTCCTTACCTAAATACGACAGAAATGCGGGTTCTTTCCCGCATGTTTTCGCAAACTCGGAGCGGCAGGGACGCGGCCCCTCCTTCACCGAATAGCGAAAAGCTAGTGCTCCATTGTAGTAGATGCCGCGTCTGCCGTGTGCTCGCGGGGCAGATGAATTGTAAAAGTCGTACCCTTTCCAAGCTCCGACTCCACGGATATGTAGCCATGGTGACGCTCGACGATCTGCTTGGTCACGGCGAGGCCAACGCCCAGGCCGCCAGCTTCGCGGGCGCGGCTGGCATCGGCGCGCCAAAACCGCCCGAAGATGCGCGACAAATCGTCCTTGGCAATACCGATGCCGGTATCAGAAACGGCAATGCTGACGTGCTTGCGGTCACTGAGCACCGACACCACGGCCCAACCGCCCTCGGGGGTGTAGCGCATGGCGTTGCTCATGAGGTTGATAACACATTGCGTGATCATGTCGGGATCGGCCTCGACGACATCGTCGTGACCCTGGGTCTCGTCCGCAAAACGCAGGCGCAGATCGCGGTCGACAAACAGGCGCTCCTGGGCATTAACGATGGAACGCACGAAAGGAACCATGTCCACCGGCTCAAGGTTGAGCGGAGCCGTGCTGTTTTCCATGCGCGACAGGTCGAGCATCTGCTGCACCAGACGAGCCAGGCGACGCGTCTCGGAAGCAACGGTTTCCAAATGCTCATCGTCGGTGGGATACACGCCATCCTGCATGGCCTCGACCGTTGCGAGCATGGCCATAAGCGGCGTGCGAAGCTCGTGTGCAACGTCTGAGGTCAGGCGCTTCTCGTGTTTCATATCCTTCTCGAGCGAGGTGGCCATCTCATCGAAGGTCTCACCCAGCTGATCGATCTCGTCATCACCGCGCAGCCCCGTGCGAGCCGACAGGTCGCCGTCACGGATTTGCTTTGCGGTACTGGTGATGCGATGAATCGGTTTGGTGAGCATGCGCGACACGAGCGATCCGATAACGACCGAAATGCAGATTGCAACAACCGCGGCGAGGGCCATGGCGTTAAAGGTCTTCTCCCTAAACGCAGAGTCCGCCTTGGTGAGCAGAGCGTCGGAGCCGCTGGCCCACAGCTTTACCTGTCCGACATGCTCGCCGGAAGACGTTACAATCTCGACGTTAGCAACGCTATCGGAGTCGGTTGGAGCAGACGAGACCGGGCTATGCGATGCCCTCTTGCCGCTCGTGTCGTCGGTCGTAGCCTGGTTTTCGCGTACATCGGCGGTGGCGCTTGCCGAGGGCCAGGAATCGTCATAAACGATCACACCCTTTTTATTGACGACCTGCATGCCCAGATCGTCGGAAACCAAACTCGACGTTGCGACCGTGCGCAGTTCTCCCGCGGTCCAAGAGCCGTTTTCCTCATATGAGGTCGCCAACTTCTCGGCAGCGGAATTTGCGATTTCGACGATATTGGAGCGTGTGTAATCCGAAAAGACCGTGCCCCACACAACAGAGACAACGCCCACCAGCACCAATACCGTCATGAGCGATGTCAGAGCAAAAGCAAGTGCCATGCGCGAGGGATAGCTCATCGTTGGCCGTGAATCGGAACGAGGCGTGTTCCAACTAGCCTTGGAACCCGCCTCGCTCTCCTGCTTGTGCTTTTGTCCGATTTCAAAGCGCGCAGGTGTCATATGTGATTTCCCTATTTCTCGTCCGACTTATCGGTCTTGGTCGGAGCCTCGAAGCGATAGCCGACACCATGGACGGTGTAGAGCCACTTGGGCTTCTTGGGATCATCGCCCAGCTTGGCGCGAAGATTCTTCACGTGGCTATCGATGGTGCGCTCATAGCCCTCAAAGTCATACCCGAGCACTTTCTCGACCAGCTCCATGCGGTTATACACACGGCCGGGATGGCGGGCAAGCGTGGTGAGCAGCTTAAACTCGGAAGCCGTCAGATCGACTTCCTTGCCCTCGACCAAGATCTTGTGGCCCGAGATATCGATGACCAGATCGCCGAAGTCGAGTACCTCGCCGGCGGGCTCGTCGGCCTGATGGGCACGGCGGAACAGAGCGCGAACGCGGGCGACGAGCTCGCGCGGCGAGAACGGCTTAATCAGATAGTCGTCGGCGCCGAGCTCAAGACCGATAATACGGTCCTCGATCTCGCCCTTAGCCGTCAGCATGATGATGGGGACATCCGAGGTATCGCGAATGGTGCGGCAAACGCGCTCGCCGGGAATCTTGGGGAGCATAAGGTCGAGCACGACCAGGTCGAACTGATGCTTCTCGAACTCCTCGATCGCGGACTGGCCGTCGCCGACGCCCACAACCCAGTAGCCTTCGCGCTCGAGATAGGCAGCGACGGCGTCACGGATTGCCTTCTCATCCTCGACCAGCAGAATCTTTTTTGCATCTGAAGCCATAACACGGCCCCCCTGTCTCAATTAGCTAAGAACAAGCCCATTTTAACGCACCTGAGCCCGCCAGATGCCGCTATGACGCGGCAGCTCGGCGGGCGGTACTCACAATTACAACGCGTTTATTCCCCTGTTGGCGCCTTTTTAACCCCTCTAAGCTTAAAGAGAGAATAGGCGTGCAGTGACCGTCTCTGGTATACCCTGGCTGTTGCGCACCGTGGCGTACGTAAGGAATGAGTCCGATTTTCCCGCCGTAGCTGGATAATCGCCATACTCCAAAGCGCGGTCGGGCGACAGCAGCGAGCCATAGGTCTTGGCAGAGGTGTCGATCAGGAAATGCGACGCCTGTACCTTAACAAGGTATTTATTCTTCTTGCCAGCCGCACATGCGAGCGGCTCGCGTGACAGGAAGAGGTACGGCCCTCCTTCATTACCGATATACGTGCCCATATTGCCCAGGCTGCCCACGCCACTATAGGCCGCCTCGATAGAAAACACGAAGGTATCGCCCATATATACGGCCTCGAAAGGCAAAACTGACGAAGGAAGGACCAACTGGGCACGCTTGGTGTTGTTGCCGTCGGTCAGATCGATTGCCGTTATGCCGTAGTAGACGCCCTCGTCGTTGCGGACACGCGGCGAGATGGTCAAAATGCCGTCGCTCGCGCGCGGGGCCGATGCAAAGCGGCCCGTCGATTTCCAAATTGTCTCGGCCTTGGATTCATCAAGTGAGCGACGATAGCAAAACGAATCGCTACTCGTTTTATTGCCACCTGCCGAGGGCATTTTATACCAGATGACTGATGACCCGAACGCCGTAAACAGCGGCGGATCATAGTCCTTGCCACCTCGATCGAGCTCAACCACGTCGCCAGAGAGCGAAGCGCCCGACAGATTTTGACCGTAGAGCTTCCACGATGAATTGGCAAAGTTCATCTCAACCCACGCGAATACGCTGTCGCCGGCACGGACATCGTAGAATGCATATCCCGTGCCCTCGATAGGATCCTCGATTAATGTGGTAAGCGAGCCATCGCCCAGGTTGAGCACACCGAGTGTGTTGGCGTGCAGTGCCGATGCGGGCGCCATCATCGCCGCGGCGTAATCGCCGTCGCAGTAGTACAGCAGCGTACCCAGAGGCAGCGTCCATGACGCCGCCGGCTCAAGATCGATGTCGACTGCCTCGTACTCATCCGTAATCGAGATGATTTTGGAATCATCCTTGATAACCTGCGGCTCGCCGGCGGCATCATCGCTGGTGCCCGTTTTTTTCGAGCATCCGGCAAGCACCGTGGCAGCGCCCGCGGCAGCCCCACCGAGTACAAAGCCGCGACGCGATATTCCGTTCTTGATGTGATCGGCGATACCCATTAGGCGATCTCGGTGCGAGCGGCCTCGATAGCGCGCGTAAGCTGGTCGGCGCAGGAGGTCTTTTTCATACCGCAGGTATTACCGGCGAGAACCTCGATTACGCGATCGGCAGGAGCGCCCTCGACCAGCTTGGAGATAGCCTTGAGATTGCCGTCGCAGCCGCCGGTAAACTCAACGCCCATCACCTTGTTGCCGTCATCGGAAAGATCAAGGTGAATATTGCGAGCACACACGCCCTGAGGCTTGTAATCAAACGAAATCATGCGATCCCCTCTCAGAATGTTATTCGAGACGACTATTATCCCCGTCTTTCCCTAAATGCAACGAGGCGCTTCGACGGCAACGCACATTACCAGCAAAGCGACCTAAAAAGCAAACTTTATGCCAGAACCAACTCGAAGCTCAGCAGCACCACACGAT
>CAJMJM010000087.1 GCA_905213725.1 Collinsella aerofaciens | reverse complement strand
GGCGTTAAAGTCATCCAGATACAGAATGCCGATATCGCTGCGAAACGCACGGACGTCATCAATGATCTGCGATGTGGTGGTCTCGCGCATGATGAACTCGAACTTGCTGTCGCGGCAGCGCTCGACTACGTTGACAAAGGCCTCGACCGAAAACGCGTAGTGTTGGGCCGAGATGGCAAGGCGGGCCTGAGGTGTACCGCCGTCCTCGTAGCGGGCCTCGAGCATGTCGGCCTGCTCTACGACCTGGCGTGCATAACCCAAAAGCTCGGTGCCGTCGTTGGTGAGTGCAACACCGCGGCTAGAGCGCGTAAAGATTTCGATATGAAGTTCCTGTTCCAGGCTTTTGACGGCGTTGGAGATATTGGACTGTGCGGTATAGAGGCGCTGAGCTGCGGCGTTGATTGAACCGGACTCTGCCACGGCGATCAAAAAGCGAAGCTGCTGGAGGGTCATCGGCGCCCGTCCTTTCGATAGTTATCTATAAAACCGATAACAGGCTAGCGCTTTTAAGTGATTGACCGAGGGAAACAATGCTCGTACTATTCAAAACACACAAAGGCGGTAGGTAATTAAGCCAACCACGGAACCGGGATGCGAAAGGAGGCCCGCATATGAATTGCTTACCAAGACGAATGCCGGGCTCCTGTTTGCGCCCGTCGGCGTGATCAGGAGACAGCGACTTACTTCTCTTTTTTATTTACTTTTGTTCGATCAAGGAGATCATCATGAGCCAGTTCATCAACAACCCCGAGCACACCTTTGGTTTCGATACCCTGCAGCTGCACGTTGGCCAGGAGAGCGCCGATCCTGCATCCGACTCCCGTGCCGTGCCTATCTACCAGACCACGAGCTATGTGTTCCGCAATTCCCAGCACGCCGCCGACCGCTTTGGTCTTGCCGACGCCGGTAACATCTATGGCCGTCTGACCAACTCCACCCAGGGCGTCTTCGAGGACCGTATCGCCGCACTCGAGGGTGGCGTTGCTGGCCTCGCCGTCGCCTCCGGTGCTGCTGCCATCACCTATTCCCTGCAGGCTCTGGCCCAGGCTGGTGACCACGTGGTGGCTCAGAAGACCATCTACGGTGGCTCCTACAACCTGCTGGAGCATACGCTCTCCCAGTTTGGCGTCGAGACCACGTTTGTCGATGCCCATAACCTGGAAGAGGTCGAGGGTGCCATCAAGGACAACACCACGGTCATCTATCTCGAGACGCTCGGCAACCCCAACTCCGACATCCCCAACATCGACGCCATCTCCGAGATCGCCAAGAAGCACGGTTTGCCGGTTGTCGTCGACAACACCTTCGGCACCCCGTATCTGTTCCGTCCGCTGGAGCATGGTGCCAACATCGTCGTCCACTCCGCAACCAAGTTCATCGGCGGCCACGGTACCTCGCTGGGCGGTGTGATCGTCGACGGCGGTAACTTCGATTGGAAGGCGAGCGGAAAGTACGCCCAGATCGCTGAGCCCAACCCCTCCTACCACGGTGTTTCGTTTGCCGAGGCTGCCGGTCCCGCCGCCTTCGCAACCTATGTCCGCGCAATCCTGCTGCGTGACGAGGGCGCCTGCATCAGCCCGTTCAACGCCTGGGTCCTGCTCCAGGGCACCGAGACTCTGTCGCTGCGCGTTGACCGTCATGTCGAGAACACCAAGAAAGTCGTTGAGTTCCTGACCGGTGACAGCCACGTCGCCAAGGTGAACCACCCGAGCCTGCCTGAGCACCCCGATCACGAGCTCTATCAGAAGTACTTCCCCAACGGCGGTGCCTCGATCTTTACCTTTGAGATTAAGGGTGGCCAGGAGGCAGCTTGGAAGTTCATCGATCATCTGCAGGTGTTCTCGCTGCTCGCCAACGTGGCCGACGTCAAGTCGCTCGTCGTGCACCCGGCTACCACCACGCACTCCCAGCTCTCTGCCGAGGAGCTCGCCGAGCAGAACATCACGCCCTCCACGATCCGTCTTTCCATCGGTACCGAGAATGCCGAGGATATCATTTGGGATCTGAAGCAGGCCTTCGCCGCGCTGGACGAGTAAGGCGACTTGTGCAAGGACCCCTTGCGACTCGATAGGTATAACTGCATAAAATGCCTGCTCAAGGCGCCTGTGCGAACAATGGTTGCACAGGCGCCTTTTTTGCATAGAGAGGGTGCAAAAACAGGGTTTTTGACACGCTTTATGCATCCGAGTTGTGAAAAACTCCTGTTGAGAGGATGTGAGTTTTACGCAATTGACGTGCGGCTTTTGAGTAAAACCGCAGGTCGCGATTTGCTCGGGGTACTATGCAGCGCGATCGAATCACACGCAGCTCAAACGCAGCAAAAACGCACTACGGAGGTTTCCAGCTACATGAGGATCGATTCACGAAAACCGAAAGCCGCCGCCCTTTCCGCCGCTCTGACCGTGGCACTTTTGGCGGGCGCCGGCGCAACTGATGCCCACGCGGCAACACTATCCGATACGGTTGGATCTGCGCCGTCCGAGGCGACGCTGGTGCAGCCCGTCGACTACCGCGGCGACGGTTATGGCTCTATGCAGGAGTGGAACGCCTCGATGGGGGCAAAGCGCGATTCCCTGGAGATGCGCGCTCAGATCATTATGAATATGTATGGCGACTATGCTACCGATGACGAGCGCGCTGTGTTGCAGGGCTGCATCGACGGTGCGGGTAGCCTGTTGACGATGGGGGAGGTCGACGCCAAGTCGACCGAGCGCGACGAGCTTCGCTCCACGCTTGAGGATGCCAAGCGCGAGGCGCTCGAGGCTGCCGCAGCCGAAGCCGAGGCCGCTGAGGCCGTTCAGGCTTCGTATTACAACGCCGGCTCTGGCTCGTCTTACGCGTCTGCTGCGTATTACGCGAACGGCTCGGGCCTGACGCGCTCGAGCGGCGTCAATAACTATAACGGCCGCCGCGAGACTTATTACAGCAGCAACGTGTTGTATCACCACCGCACGGGCGAATGGACGCAGGATTCCGAGGGCTTTTGGCGCGATTCCGATGGCTACTACGTCGTGGCCGCGGGCGATAAGGCTCAGGGCTCCACGTTTACCGGTTCCAAGGGCGAGTGCAAGGTCTACGACTCCGGCTGCGCAGCCGGAACCACCGACTACTACACTGGCTGGTAATCTGCCATAAGCCAATAGGACATGACGGGCGGGCGTCTTTACCGAGCTTTAGGGCAACGTAAGGACGCCCGTTCTATGCATGCGCTTGAGCTAACAGAGCGCTTACCGTGGCAGTACGCCGCGCATATGGGCGCGGGGCACACTAAGTCACGAGAAACAAAGTCTTTCTCGTGGAGGAAGTGGTCCCATGAACGCTCGAGATATCGCTATTGCCGTCGTTGCCCTTTTGATCGGATGTCTTGGTCCGACGGCGGCGTTAGTTGTCGGCTTGCAGTCCGCTACGGGTGCCGCTCCTGTGGTTGTGGGCGCTTTGATTGCAGCGGCGCTGCTGGGAAGCGCCGGCGTGCTACTTTGCCGCGATGACGAGGACGAGGTTCCGGAATCGCAAAATAAGCCTCAGTTTTAGCCTCGAGCTAAATGCAACAGGCCTTCGCGAATGACGGAATCCTCGCGAAGGCCTGTCTGCTTGTATTGCGCGCGTCGCGATGCGGCCGAGGCTACCAGCTGCTTTCTATTTCGCGAATCCTCTGGTAGAGCCAATCGTTTTGCGGCACTTGGATATCGTGTTTGGCGGCCAGGCGGCAAATGGTGCCTGCGAACTCCTCGACTTCGGTTTTTCGTTGTGCGATGCGGTCCTGCGCCATCGAGGGCATACCGGCGGGGTCGATTCCCTCGATGAGATGCACCATCTGCGTCAGGTCTGCCTCGGTCAGCTTAACGCCCTCGGCGTTGGCGACCGCAAGCGTTTCGCGCATGGCGGAAACAAAGCAGCGACGTTGCTCGGAGCCGGGCTCCGTGGCGCTTCCGTAGGTCCCGCCGTAGGCCATGCAGGTCTGGTTGATGCCGTCGTTGAGCATGAGTTTGGCCCACATGCGGTGCGCAATGTCGCTCTCGACGGTATGGGCAATACCGCAGCGCGTGTAGAGCTCGTCAATAGCCGTCAAATTAACAAAAAAAGTACCGGCCGCCGCGCCAAAGCGGATTTCGCCAGTGTTGGTAAAGGTGAGCTCTCCGTTGAGGAACACGGCGTCCATGCCCTGGCAGATACCCAGGACGGTATGCTCCCAGCCAAAGCGCTCGGCAATCTTTTGCTCGCTCGTGATGCCGTTGCACAGCGAGGCGATGAGCGTGTTGGGTCCCACGACGCGCTCCATAGTCTTGAGTGCTTGGTCGAGACCGGTGGTCTTGACCGTCAGGATGACCAGATCGGCAGGCGTTGCCTCGCTGGCGCGGACGGACGTGAGCTCGCAGGGTTCGCCGTTGATGGTGAACACGTCGTTCGCGTGACGCTCGAAACGAGCATCATCCATGACGTATTCGACGGCATCGTTGCCGAGGGTCTTGGCAATCATACTGCCGTAGAGCAGGCCCACGCCGCCCTTGCCGATAAAGGCGACCTTGTTGATCTGCATGTGAATCATCTCCTCACAAAAAGGCGCCCGCGTGCGGGGCGCCTGATGGATTGTATGCCGCTGGGGCATGAAGCGTGCACCGGAGGCTGAATTTAGAAGAACAAACGCATGGGAACTTACGCTGCAGGGCAGACTGCAAAAACGCGTGCGGGGTATCCGACACCATCGCGGACCTTAGGGAAGGTGCAGAAGATGACGGCGCCCGTGGCGGGAAGCTCGTCCAGATGGTCCATGACCTCGATCTGGTAACGGTCGACCGAGAGGATGTATTGTTCGCCGGGGTAGGGGGTAGGCATCCTCGCGTGTGGTCACGCTCGTCTCCTTTCATCGGGCTTTTTGCTGATGTTAAAGCGGTGCCGTGACAGCTCGATTTCTGCTGCGTTACGATACGTTCTCAATTGCGATACCGATGTGTTTCGATGACGTGACGGAATTGTTTCGCCATGTCAGGGCTTAGATGGGAGGGGAGGGGGCGTGCAATACCGCGTTGACCCTAAAAGTGGTAACCGAATATCCGCTCTGGGTCTGGGCTGCATGAGGTTTCCCGGTGCGCCGGGACGTCCGGATGCGAAGACAGCCGATGCCATCATTTCCCGTGCGGTGGAGCAGGGGATTAACTACCTGGACACGGCCTATCTCTATCCCGGCAACGAGGCGTGCGTGGGTGCGTCGCTTGAGCGCCTGGGCTTGCGCGACCAGGTTTTGCTCGCAACCAAGCTGCCGCATGCTTCGTGCAAATGCGCGGAGGATTTCGACCGGTTCTTCGACGAGCAACTGCGCCGCCTACGGACTGACCATATCGACTATTACCTCATGCACAACATTACCTCGCCCGCCCAGTGGGAACGTGTGGTGGCGTTGGGCATCGAGGACTGGATCGCGCAGCAAAAGGCTGCAGGGCGTATTCGTCAGATAGGCTTTTCGTACCACGGCAGCGCGGCGGACTTCCTTACGATGCTCGATGCGTATGAGTGGGACTTTTGCCAGATCCAGTACAACTACGCTGGAGAACGATATCAGGCGGGAACGGCGGGGCTCATGGCCGCCGCCGAGCGAGGTCTCGCGGTGTTTGTGATGGAGCCGCTTTTGGGCGGACGCTTGGCAGGCAAATTGCCTCCGCGGGCGCGCGCTGTTCTCGATGGTGCATGCGATCGGCATTTGCATATGCCTGCCGCTTGGGGGCTCTCGTGGGTGTGGAATCATCCCCAGGTGACCATGTTGCTTTCGGGTATGACCGATACCGCGCAGGTGGACGAGAATTCGTCACTGGCAGACCTCGCGTTGCCGAATTCGATGACGGCCAACCAGCTCGACACGATTGCGCGCGTGTTGATGGAGTTTGAGAAATCGAACCGTGTGCCCTGCACGGGATGCGGCTATTGCATGCCGTGCCCTAAAGGCATCAATATCCCTGGATGTTTTGCCGCCTACAACGCAAGCTATGCGCACAGCTGGTTTACGGGGCTGTCTCAATACTTTACGGCGAGCGCGGTGCGCACAAGCGAGCCCAAGTTGGTGAGCAATTGCGTCAAATGCGGCAAATGCGCGCGGCACTGCCCGCAGCACATCGATATTCCCGAGCGTCTCGATGACGTGCGCCGACGTTTCCAGCCTGGCCCCGTAACGGCTGTGCTTAAAGCCTTCCGCACAACGCGCTCCTCATGATCCTTTTATATCTTGTGATGGAATAGTTCCTGTTTACGGCAGAATAGGGCAACAGCAGGAACTATTTCGCCGCAACTAATGGGAGACTATCGTGGGTGACCGAGGTTTACGTAATGATTCGCGTGAGGTTCGTTGGGGCATTTTGGGCGCCGGGCACATTTCTCATCGATTTGCATCGTCGCTCAAGAAGGTCGACGGGGCACGGCTGGTGGCTGCGGCCGGCCGCACTCCTGCACATGTCGAGGAATTTTGCCGAGTGTTTTCGATCGATGCTGCGCATGGCCATGTCTCGGTCGACGATAACGGCAATGCGGCTTATGACGCGCTGATTGCCGACCCCGATGTCGACGCAATCTACTTGGCTCTTCCGCATGGCATGCATACGCGTTGGGCCTGTCGCGCGCTGCGCGCCGGAAAGGCCGTGCTGTGCGAAAAGCCGGCCGTTTTGAGTGAGGAAGAGGCTCTCTCGATTGCCTCCACCTCTCGTGAGCGCGGCGTGCTGTTTATGGAGGCGATGAAGAATCGGTTTTGCCCGATGCGCGCTCGCGTGAAGGACTTGCTTGCGTCGGGTGAGCTTGGCCGTATTGTCTCGATTGAAAGCGTGCAAAAGCTCGATTACGGCGAGCCTCCTTCGGGCTATCTGCTTGATCCGTTGCAGGGCGGCTGTCTATATGACATGGGCTGTTATGCGGTCGGTTGGTTTGAGGATTTGCTCGCGGGCGCGTGCGAGGTTTCGTCCCGTGAAGTTCGCTGGCGTGACGTATCGGGCGGCCGCGTCGATTGGGCCGACGAGATCCATATGAGCGTCGGCGGTATACCCATTCATATGGCGTGCGACGGCAAAGCAACATATGAAAGCCGCTTAACGATTGCCTGTGAGCGGGGCTCGTTGGAAATCGAGCGTCTCCATCGCCCCGAGCTCGCCCATGTGAAGTATTCCGACGGTCGAACGCTAGAAATAAATGCCCCGTTTGAGATCGATGATTTCTACGGCGAAATCCAGCATGCGACCCAGCTCATCTGGGCGGGGAAACTCGAAAGCCCCATCATGTCCCTAGCCGCCACACAGCGCTGCGCACGCATCATCGATGCGATTCGTTTGAAACTTTAGGGCGTGGGGCATGGCACCAGCGCTTGGAATGCCTGGAGGCCTTTGTCCCTGATGCCCCTTTTATAACTTGCGGTGGAATACGGTCTGTTTGCGCCAAAATAGGGCACCAATAGACCGTATTTCACCGCAACTGATAAGGGAGAGCTGGAGATGCTGACGATCGGGTGTCATCTTTCGACGACGAAGGGCTATCGGGCAATGGGGGAGACGGCGTTGTCCATTGGCGCCAATACCTTTGCGTTCTTTACGCGCAACCCGCGCGGTGGCAAGGCAAAAGACCTTGACATGGATGACGTGGCGGCCCTGCGCGAGCTTATGGAGCAAAACGACTTTGGCCCGCTCGTGGCTCATGCCCCGTATACCTATAACCCCTGCTCCGCTAAGGAGCGGGCGCGCGAGTTTGCCCTGGAGGCCATGGCCGAGGATCTGCAGCGCATGGAAGCGCTGCCCGGCAACTACTACAAT
>CAJMJM010000086.1 GCA_905213725.1 Collinsella aerofaciens | reverse complement strand
GGGTCATATGAGCGAAAACGCCCCTAAGCGAGCAAGGTGACGTGAAAGAGGGGGGAAGCGTACTTTGGGTACGCGACCGACGATTGAACGTCAGATTGCCGCTTAGGGGCGTTTGCAGCGTCGAGCCGTTACGCGGTTTGGTAAAACCGCGTAACTTACATGACCATAACGTAGCGCGATCCCACGTAGTACTGCTTACCCATCAGGACCGGCTCGCCATTGGGGCCCGTGAAGCCGGCACGCAGGTTGAGCAGCGGATCGTGCGGAGCAATGCCCAGCTCGGCCGCCTGCTCGGTATTGGCACGAACGGCCTCGACCGTGCGGTAGCCAACCGAGACAATCGGCGTTCCGCCAACACGCTCGACCTCGGCAAAAATCGACTTGTCCTCAAGATCGGCCGTCAACAGCTCACGGTAGGCGTCAAACGGCACAAAGATGTTCTCCTCAAAGATGGGCTCGCCGTCGGCCGTACGCACGCGCTTGATATGCAGCAGCAGCGCATCCTTCTGCAGGCCAAAGAACTCCATCTCGTTTTGGCGCGCCGGAACGATCTGGCGATCGATCACGTGCGCACCGGCCTTCATGCCGTTGCCGGCACACAGCGCGGTAAACGTCTGCAGCGTCGAGGCGTGAAACTGGCGGTTGATGTGCGGCGTGGAGACAAAGGTGCCACGGCCCTGCTGCTTAACCAGGTAGCCATCGGAGCACAGCTCCTCGACGGCGCGGCGCACCGTAATGCGGCTCACGTCGTACTGCTCGGCTAGCTCAAGCTCGGACGGAATACGCTCCTTGGGTGCATAAACACCTTTCTCGATCGCATCCTTGATTTCGTCGTAAATCTGCTGGTAAAGCGGTGCATTTTTGGGCGCAGGCATATCTAATCACTCTTATCGAAATATCGAAATAACTAATACGTATATAACGTCTAGTTTCATATTACCTCATAATGATAAAACGATACACCCTCCCTACCAAAAAGCGACAGCTTCATTTTGGTAGGTTTTATCTGGGCAAACGAGAGCCTCTCGAAAGCAACGGGGCTTTCGGGGGGCTCGTTCGGATGGGTTGCGCAGGACCGGCAAAATGCCAATACCCTCCTTGCCGGCGGCCTGCTGCAGGCTGGCCTGGTCGCTGAGTCGCGCCCGCCTGCTGGCCATGCGTGCGGGCTTGTCGGGATCGGGAACGGCCGTGGGCATGGGCTCGTCGACATGACCACCCCACCAGCCGCCCACAAAGTTGAGCGTGTGGAACACATTGATCACGGCGCCGGAATCAACGTCGCACTCCAGCTTGATTATGTCCTGACTCTCGTAGGTCGAGACAACGGTGTTCAGCAGGTACATCTTTTCGCGGCTATATCCGCCGACGACCTCGGCGCAGCTAATGCCGTGCTGAAAATGGTTTACGTAGGCAGTCATGACCTCGTCTGCCCTACGCGTCGTGATCTGCAGCGTCACGCGATCGTAGCGACGATAGAAACTGTCGATGGTCTTGGTCGAAATAAACTGGAACACGATGGAATACGCCGCCTTGTCCCAGCCAAACATAAAGCCAAAGATCGCCAGGATAAAGCAGTTGAAACCAAAGATGACGCCCCAGATGGTCTTGCCCGTGTGGTTGGAAACCCACAGCGCGATAAAGTCGGTGCCGCCGGTGGATGCGCCGGATTTAAGTGCGATGGCAGCGCCCAGACCCGAGACCACGCCGCCAAAAATGATGAGCATGATCTTGTCGCCCAAAAATGGAGCGAAGTGAAAGACGTTGAGGAACAGCGACGAGAGCACGACCTGCATCATCGAGAAGATGACGAAGCGCTTGCTAATGCCGCTCCAACATAGGAGCGCCACGGGGATGTTGAGCGCGAGCATGCCGAGCGAGATGTCGATATGAACGCCACCCAGCGAGGTAACGCGATCGAGCAGGACCGCGACGCCGGTAAGACCGCTCGGAAGCAGGTCGGCGGGCTGAATGAACGCCTGGATCAGAAATGTCTGGAGAACGGCGGAAATGGTGACCGCCACAGCAGTAATGGCGCGGCGGACGATGGTGAGGCGGCCGAGCACGAGCACTCGGTCCGTGAGCCGATCGATGGCGTTCGCCACGCAGGCTCCTTTCGAAGGCAGATGTAGTTGTGGGATATGTCCGCGATTGTAACATGGAGCGTGCGGGGACGCTTCAATTCACCCTCTCTCGACAACCAAAGCGGGACCAGCAACCCCACGACCAAAGGCCCAAATTACAAGTGAGTAGACTTTAAGCGACCTGCAGAGCACACCCAAAACCGCCACCCCTGTGACCTGCGGTTTTACTAGAGCAGATGCGCTTTGTGCTCGTCCTGCACCAAAAAGCCTACTCACTTAGTCCGAATCGAAGCCAAACGGATCCAAATAGATGACAAATTAAGCCAATCCGCAGCAAAAGACGCGTGAATCAGTGCTTCTCGCGGCGGATTGACACTACAAAGCGGCCAAAATGTCGGTCAGATTATCGATAACGACATCGGCTCGCGATTGATCGAGGTTGACACCCTCGTGCGGACGCAGCGCCAGGACGCGGGCGCCGGAGCGCTTACCAGCCTCGATGCCCAAAGGCGAATCCTCTATAACCAGGCACTCGGCAGGCTCCACCCCTAGCGCCTCCATGGCACGCAGGTAGATCTCGGGGTCGGGCTTAAACGCACTGCACTCGTGACCGCTGATGGTGTAGTCCAACACGTCGGCGATACCGGCAATCTCCACCAGCTCGTCGATCAACTCGCGATAGGACGAGCTCGCGATGGCACACTTCACGCCACGCTCGTGCAGCTTGCGCATCACCGGCTCCGTCTGCTCGTTGAGCAGCTCGGCATACGGAACGGGATGGTCCGGGCTATAAACCTGCTTGTACTCCACGCGCAGGCGCTCGCGCAGCTCAACATCGTCGGGCACCAGTGCCTCCCAAATGGCAGGCTCGTTAGACCCCGAAAGATCGGGGATCTCGTCAAAGTGGAACCCCTTCTCTTCCATAAACGCCACGCGACGACGGTTGTAGAACCACTCGGTATCGACCAGCACGCCGTCCATGTCAAACAGCACTGCTTTGATCATACGCATCTCCTCCCACCTGCCAAAAAGAGACAGGTTTATTATGGTAGGTTTTATCTTGGGTTTTGCGACGCGACAGGCGTGCCCTCCCCAAAGCAAAAAAGGGGACGGGGCGCAAACCCCATCCCCTCTCAATCAACCCGTAAGGTCTACTTACTTGTGATTAGTAGGAAAGCTTCCACATGTAGCGACGCATGGTCAGCGGGTGCTGACGGGCCTCGGCGATCTGATTGCCGTACTCGCGCATAACGGCGAGGTGCAGCAGCGGGTTGAAGTAGGTGACGACGCTCGCGGGCACGGCGTCAGCCAGGCCGTAGTCCTTGGAGTCGATCAGAGCGACCTTGGCGCCCATGCGCTTAAGGAAGGTGAGGGCGCGGGCGTCCATCGGACGGGTAGCGCCATCGGACATGAAGAAGACGTAGGGCTTACCCTCGGTGGAAACCTCGAACGGGCCGTGGAAGTACTCGCCGGTGTTGTAGGCGGCGGCGTCGATCCACTGCATCTCGGTGAACAGGAAGGCAGCGTGAGAATAAGCCATCTTCTCGGAGGCACCGGAAGCCATGAAGTAGATCATCTTGTCGTCCTTGAAGTCCTCGGCGAACTTCTTGGCGAGTTTCTTGCAGGACTGAGCGGCGTTCTCGCAGAGCTCGAAGACGTTGGTGAGGCCGGTGATCATGTCCTCGTAGTGGTCATAACCCTCGGTCTGCTGAAGGATCTCGACAGCAAGAGCGATGGCATAGCCGGGCTTCTCGCACTTGGCAGCGAAGTTGGCGTGGAAGCCGTGAACGATGACGTAGTCAGCGTCGACGGTCAGAGCGGAGCCAGCCTTGTTGGTAAGGGAGACGACCGGGCAGTTGTGCTTCTTGGCGGTCTTGTTGGCCTCGACGGTCTCGGGCGTGGAGCCACCGAGGGAGCAGGTGATCACGAAGGTGTGCTCGTTGACCCAGGAAGGCGTGTCGTAGTTGAACTCGTTAGCGGTGAAGATCTGAACGTTCAGCTTGTCCGTGTTGTTGGCCAGGAAGTACTTGGCGGGGTAAAGGTCGGACATGGAAGCACCGCAGCCGACGAAGGCGACACTGTGGATCTCGTGGTTGGACAGGACGTCAGCGACGATCTGCTTAGGGAGGTTAAGGTCGATCTCGTACATCTGACACATTCCTTTCGATTTTTGCGGCGCCACATTGCCGGGCGCTCGCAGGGTTACCGTGGTTTGGACCGAGTCGCCGGTCCGTTGAGGATGCGACAAGGGGACTGTCCCATTGTCGCATTTTGGGGATGGAAGCCTGCCTGGGGTATGGGATGCCAGGCAGGCCCCCGGGGGAAAGCGGTTAGGCGCTTGGTCGCGACTAGGCCAGAATGCCGGCCGCGGAGAGGGCGATGCCGCCCACGATGGCGATCGCGAGAAGCCAACCGGTGTTGACGTTCTTCTTGATGAGCCAGTACATAAGGCCGGTGAGGCCGAGGGAGATCATCTGGGGCATCATGCCGTCCAGGATGTCCTGGATAACAACGGTGCCCTCAGCGAACTGCAGCGGGGTGGTGGCGCCGATCAGCGTAGCGATCATGCCGCCCACGGACATAAGGCCCACGATGCCGCAGACATACATGAGCTTCTCCATGAGGTCGCCGCCCTGAAGCTTGCTCAGGTACTCGTGGCCGCCCTGATAGCCCATCTTGGCTGCGAACCAAGTGATCAGCACAGAGGGGACGATGGAGATGAGCATGGCCAGGATCGGGCCCATGATGGTGCCCTGCTGAGCCTGCTGAACGCCCAGGCCAAAAGCGATAACGGGGATGGTACCCTGGTAGATGGAGTCACCGATGCCGGAAAGCGGACCCATGAGGGAGGTCTTGACCGCGTTGATCGAATCGGGATCGAAGTTCTCGGGATCCTTGGCGTACTCCTCCTCCATGGAGGCGGTGAGGCCCAGGATAAAGGCGCTCGTCTGCGGGGTGCAGTTGTAGAACGCCATGTGACGGTGGTAAGCCTCTTTCTTAGCAGCGAGCTGCTTGGGGTCGGACTCGTCCGGATAGAGGCGATCGAGCGTGGGAACCATGCCGTAGAGGAAGCCCATGTTCATCTGACGCTCGTAGTTCCAAGAGGCCTGGATGGCCCAGGAGCGCCAGAAGAACTGGCTGACCTTCTTGTTCAGGGACACGTCCTTGGTTGCGGTTGCCATAGTGTGTTCCTCCTTAGTCTTCGTCGTCTTCGAGCGGATCGTAGTCGGAATCGACGCCGGCGGCTGCATGGGAACCGTTGAACTTGAAGCCCATGAAGACGACAGCCAGGCACACACCGATCAGAGCGACCGCGATGACGGACAGGTTGAGGTAAGCGGCGAGCAGGAAACCGATGAACAGGAACGGAGTCATACCCTTCTTGATCATCATGGTGAGCAGCAGGGCCAAGCCGTAGGCGGTCATGATCTTGGTCGAAACGTTAAGACCAGTGGACAGCCACTCGGGAACCATGTTGACGATGGCCTGAACCAGGTCGGTGCCAACAAAGACGGCGAGGAAGATCGGCAGGAAGTACATGATGGCGTACAGACCGGAGCCGGCGCAGATGTGCATACGGTAGGCGGTCTTGAACTTTCCGTTATCGATCGCGCTATCTGCCACATGGGTGAGGGCGGCGATGATGGAACGGAACACGATGCCGAGGAGCTGACCCAGGACGGCGACCGGGATGGCGATCGTCATGGCGGTCTCGGCGGAAGCATCGGTCAGGCACGCAAAGGCAGCGGCCACGATGCCGCCCAGGACCATATCGGGCGGAACGGCGGCGCCGACCTGCACCAGGCCCATGGACACGAGCTCGACGGCGGCACCGACGGCAAGGCCGGTGGGCACATCGCCCAGCAGCAGACCGACGAGCGTAGCGCCAACGAGGGGCTGCTCGAAGTTAAGACGACCGAGCAGGCGGGAGTCCCACATGCAGAACACGCCGACGAGGCCGACGAGCACCGCACTGATGAACGTATTCATACCCTTCTCCTTTCAGTCAGGCAAAAGCCTGGTTGATTACAGCTTGGCGTCGATGTCGACGCTCTGATACGTAGGGGTCTGCTGGACGTAGAGCTTGATGCCCATGTCGAGCAGCTGGTTGACGTCGGCCTTCTGGGTGGCGTCGAGGAAGACGGAGCTGTCCTTGCCGCCGACCTGATCGGCACCGTCGTGGTTGGCGGTGGCGCCCAGGTTGATGGCGTCGAGCTTGTAGCCCTGGCAGAACTGCAGCATCTCGGCAGTGTTGCCAAAGACGAACATGACGCGCTCGCCGAGGGTGTTGAGCTTGTCCATCTTGGCGAGGGCACGCTCGACGGTGAAGACGTTCAGGCGCACGCCCTGGGGCGTGGCCAGCTTAAGAGCGCCCTTCTTGATGTCATCGTTGGCGGCGGCGTTGTCGACGACGATGATGCGCTCGGCCTGAACCTTGGTGGTCCAGGTAAAGACGACCTGGCCGTGCAGCAGACGGTAGTCAAGACGTGCGAGGACGATCTTGGCGGGACCGGAGCTGTGACGGGACGCCTTGGCCTTCTTGGCGGGAGCCACGGCAGCCTCGACCGGTGCGTTGGGGTTGGTCAGACCGGTGCGGGCCTCGTTGATGAGGGCTGCGAGCTCGGCACCCTTGACGGGGACGGGGCTCATAGCGAGCGTGAGTGCCAGCGGGATGTTGAAACCGCTGACAACCGTGAACTTCGTGCCGTTCTTGGAAAGCTCGACCATGCTGTTGTTGACCGAGCTGCCGAGCATATCGGTCAGCACATAGACGGTGTCGTCCGCGTTGAACGTGGCGATCATGGCGTCCACCTTATTGGTGATGGGCTCCTTGTCGTCACGAGCAAGCGACACGACGTGGACGTTCGACACGTCGCCGAGAACCATCTCGAGCGTGTCTTTGGCGCCTGCGGCCAGGCCGCCATGAGATGCGAGAATGATCTGATTCATCTTGCCTCCTCCTTTTCGTTATGGTCATTATAACGTCTTATACGTTGCTTATATTGCTAATTAGTATAAAGACCGTTCGCGGGTGAAAATCGACCGTTGACGGGTTTAACGTACTTGAAACGTTGGCGCAGGGCAGATCGACACTGGCCAGGCGGTGCCCATTCAAGCGTTCCGCCCATCCCCTATCGCACGAAGTACCAGGGGCTTTCCTGCACGGTGGGCTCCAGCGCGATGCCGGTGCGCTCGCGGAACAGATCCATGTCCTGCGATTTCTCCGTCCACCACGCGTTGGGCTTAAAGGTCATGCTCTCAACGATATGGCCAACAAAGGCACTGTTGCGCAGCTTGGAGAAGTCGGTGTTCATAATCAGGATGGACGCGAGCACCAGCACGATGCCCAGGACCTTGATCGCGCCGGCGGGCTCGGCGTAGATGCCAATACCGACCAGAACGGTCGCCACGGTTTCGAACGAAGCCACGACCGGCACCTTCGACGTCTCGAGATCCATCGAAAGGCCCTGCATATAGAAGATGTACGCAAGAGCCGTCGGAATAAAGCCAAAGCCCGCGAACAGCAGAATGAGCTGCGGGGACATTGCCGCGGCCACATCGGACCACGGAGCCGAAAGCACTGCCATAAAGCATCCGCCAAAGACAAAGCCCCAAAACGTCACCGCCAGAGGATGCAGCGTCTTGGTGGCCATGCGACTAAACACAGCCAGCAGTGCACCGCAAAGTCCGGCGATCACGCCCGACACGACGCCCCAAGCCGAGAAATGGAACCCGGACAGGTCGCCGCTCGTCACCGCGAGCACGCAACCCACAATGTTAAAGACGATGGCGCCGAG
>CAJMJM010000085.1 GCA_905213725.1 Collinsella aerofaciens | reverse complement strand
GGCCAAAACGGCGCCGGCAAGACTACGCTCACCAAGCTGCTCACGGGCCTGCTTAAGCCTTCCTCGGGCAGCGTACGCGTTACGGGCCTGGACACTGCCGCGGTCCCCACGAGCCGTATCGCCCGCGAGGTCGCGACCCTCTTCCAAAACCCCGACCGCCAGATCTGCAAGGATACCGTACTCGACGAGGTCGCCTTTGGCCTGGAGCTTGCCGGAATCGACCGTGCCGAGGCACTGCGTCGCGCCCAGCTCGTCATCGACCGCTTTGGCCTGCCTGCCGATGAGGCGCCTTTCTCGCTTTCGCGCGGCCAGCGACAAATGGTGGCGCTTGCCTCCGTCGTAGTGGTTGAGCCCAAGATCGTCGTGCTCGACGAGCCCACGAGCGGCCTTGATTACCGCGAGTGCATGACCGTCATGGAAACAGTGCGCACCATGGCCGAGCGCGGTTGCGCCGTTATCATGGTCTGCCACGATATGGAAGTCGTCTCGGATTTTGCCGAGCGCATTGTGGTAATGGCCGACGGTCGCATCCTCGACCGCGGCCGCACGCACGAGCTATTCTCGAACATCGATCTCATGCGGCGTGCCTACGTGGAGCCTCCCCAGGTTATTGAACTCTCGCGACGTCTGGCATCTTCCGTCTCGCCCGCTTTTGCGCAGGTGAGCGAGGTCACCGATGTCGTTCGAATTACCAAGGAGATGGTCCACCGTGGTTAACGTCATCGACTACATGCCGGGCGATACGCTGCTGCATCGCCTGAACCCCGTCGTCAAACTGGGCCTCGCAGCCGCCATCATCGTCGGCATCTTCTTGTCCGACACCTACGTGGCGCTGCTGGGCTTTTTGGCACTCACCCTTGCCCTGGGTGCCTATGCGGGCGTCGTCAACCGCCTGTTCTCGCTGCTCAAGTTGCTGATTCCGCTCGCGCTTATCATGCTGGTGCTCCAGCTGGCCTTTATGCGCGATGGCAACGTGGTGTGGAGCTTTATCACCGACACGGGCCTCATCACGGGATCGAAGGCCTGTCTGCGCCTGCTGGGTGTGGCGTTACCACTCATCCTCATGCTCACGGTGACCAAGCTCAACGACCTTGCCAACGCCTGCGTCGAGGTGCTGCACGCGCCGTATCGCTATGCTTTCACTTTTTCCCCGGCGCTGCGCTTCGTGCCGGTGTGTGGTCAAGAGATGAACGCCAGCATGGAGGCGCAGACCGCACGCGGCGTCGAGTACGACACCAAGAACCCCATCAAGAAGCTTAAGCTCATGCTGCCACTGTGCGTGCCACTGCTCATCTCGAGCGTGGGCAAGACCGATGCCACAGCCTTGGCGGCAGAACAGCGCGGCTTCTACCTGCGTACGCGCGCCAGCTCGTACAAGCGCTACCCCATCAAGGGCCTGGACATCGCCGTGCTCATCGTCAGCATCGCCCTCATCGCCATCGGCTTCCTGTTCTAGTTCACCACTGACAGCAACCGCCCAACGCAAAAGGCCTCGGCTCGCACCAAACGAGCCGAGGCCTTACTGTTTCACCAGATAAAACCTACCAAAATTAACCTGTCCCTTTTGACAGGTCGGAAGCTAGAGGCGGTAGGGAGCGCCGCTACGGATGATGGATTCGCGCACCAGGACATCCATGGCGTCGAGGGTGATCTCGGGCATCTCTCGGTACTTTTGCAACACCGAGAGCTCGGTGCAGGCCAGAATGACGCGGTCGCAGCCGCTACGGGCGAACTCCCACATCACGCGGTCGAACTTATCCATATCGGGCTCACGTCCGGCCTTCACATCATCGTAGATAAGCGACATCACATCGTTCTGACGTTTCTCGCTGGGATAGACGACCTCAACACCCGCAGCCTTACATTCGCGGCCGTAGACGCCCGCGCCCACGGTGCCATCGGTGCCCATGATGCCGATCTTATGCACCGGCTCGGCCGGCATACTCAGGTTGGGGTCGAACTCACACTCCCCCATCACCGCACCGGCCAGAGCATAGCGCACCGACTCACGCGGCATGTGGATAATCGGCACCTTCGTAAACGACTGGATCTGGTCATAGAAGTAGTGTGACGTGTTGCAGGGAATGGCAATGTGTGCACAGCCCAGCGACTCGAGTGCCTGGGCGCACTCTTTCATGGTCGCCAGCAGTTTGGCATGCTCGCCGGTCTTAATGGCCAGCGTGCGGTCGGGCATGGTCGACTTGGAGAGTACCACCATGTCGATATGTTCCTGATCGCAGGCAGCAGCCGTATGACGCACCACCTGGTCGTAGTAATACGACGTGGCCTCGGCGCCCATGCCGCCGATAACTCCCAGCTTTTCCATCGCCGCCTCCTTGGTGACGCTTGCGCAATTGCGCGTATCATACCCGCGCCCGCCCGATGCAAACCGGACGGGCGCCGCGCTCATCTACTTGTAATACGTCTTGAACAGCTTAAAGTGGCGCAGCTTGGTGTGCCACATGCGCAGCCAGCGGTTAAAGACAAAGTCGCCCTTCATAAACGAAGGGTCGGCGCCCTTGCCTTCCTTGTCCAGGCGATGCACCTTAGCGCGCAGCTCGGGATCCTTGACGTACTTGTCGACGACGCCCATGGGGACGACCATCCACAGGGCCTCGTCCTGAGCCGTCACAAACTCCGGCTCAAACGGACGGTTGAACACATACTCGTCCACCACATACTTGGCAACGTTAAAGCCGCTGTTGGTAACGTAGTAGTTGCTGCGGCCCTGGCGCGTGTTGAAATCGAAGAACTTAAACGAGCCGTCGCGCTCGTCGTACTTTACGTCAAAGTTGGAATAGCCCACAAAGTGAAGGTCCTCGAGCAACTTACGCACGCCGCCCATGAGCTCGTCGTTGGGCTCGGTAATGATACAGGCATGGTTGCCGACACCGTGGGGCTGATGCTCCTCGAGTAGCACATGGCCCAGGCACATCATGCGGACCTTACCGTTGCGGTCGGAATAGCTGGTGAGCACGCGCATGTACTCGTCGTTGCCGGGCACGCGATCCTGCAAGATCAGGTCGTCGGTGTAGCCGCTGGCATACGAGTCGCGAATGACCTGTTCCAGCTCGGCGCGGTCGGCAATCTCATAGGCCTTCTTCTGGCCCTCGAACTCATGCTGCCACCACATGATGCCGTCAGAAGGCTTCAGAATCATCGGGTAAGGAAAATCAATCTGGTCGAGCACTTCGGCAGGCGCCTCACCCTGGGCATTGAGCATCGCCTTGGTAAAGGTAAACGTGTGCGGATAGGGCACGCCATGCTTCTCGCACAGCTCGTAGAAGATCTCCTTCTTCTGGCACTGCTCGAGCATGCTGTAGGGCGCGTAGGGAGCGACGATGTTATCCGCCAGCTCATGAGCATCCTTGGCTTGAGCCACGAGAGCGACATAGTTGTCGCCGCAGCCCACAAGGACAATAGTCTTGTCGGCATGCGCTTGGGCAATGCCGTTGACGGTTTTGAGCATCACGGGCATGGTGTCGATATCCACGTTGGGCGTGTAGTCGATAATCTGGCTGCGGTACGCGGGACCCGTCTGATACTTGCCAAAGACCAGACTCTTGACCTGGTACTCCTCGTAGAAGGCGCGCGCCACCGAATAGGCGTTGATGTCGCCACCAAGCAGCACGGGAATGAACTCGCGCTCTGTAAATTGCAATGCCATGGAAACTTCCTATCATGAACTGCCCACACAACGGGCGGTCTTTGCGCAACTGATTTATTCTAGCGCGCCAAGCCGCCGGCGCCCAAAGCTCCACCGTATCTATGGCAATCGACGTAATCGTCCAGCACGAAGACGGCGCCCACCGTTGTATGACAATGGGCAATGAACCTACCGTTGTTGTAGGATTCAGCGTATTGACATCTTCGAGCGAAAGGTGCACACGTGCCCCAAGACCATCCGACCGATAATCCCATCCTCAATGCCGCGAGGCGCGAGCTGGCGGAACGTGCGAAAGCGACCGCTCCCCTGTGCACGGCAAACGACGCCTACAACGGACCAGCCCGCATCGTCTCGATCAACACGTCGGCACACAAGGGCACGCGCAAGTCGCCCGTCGCCGACGGGCACGACACCGTTATAGAGCAATTTGGCCTCGCCTCCGACGCACACGCCGGGCATTGGCACCGCCAGGTTTCCTTTTTAGCTGCAGAGTCTATCCAGACGGCGCAGGCGCGCGGGCTCGATGTGCACGAGGGCGACTTCGGAGAGAACTTCACAACCCGGGGCATCAACCTGCTCTCGCTCCCCTTGGGCACACAGCTCAAGCTTGGCAGCGAGGTGCTTGTCGAAATCAGCCAAATCGGCAAGGTCTGCCACACACGCTGTGCCATCTACTATCTCGCCGGCGACTGCATCTTTCCCCACGAGGGCGTTTTTGGCGTGGCACTAAAGGGCGGAGAGGTCTACGCCGGCGACGATATCCAGGTAATCAAACTCGGCGACGGCACCTGTTCGTTCACCCCCGCCGAGGCCCTCGAAGAGATTGAGCAGGCTCGCCAGAAGGGCACGCTGTAGTTATAAAACCCCACGTTGAGATGGCTTTTACAGCCCAAAACTCCTCTCAAACAGAGCTCTGTAACGTTAAAGTTGAACTCTATGGTTTCTCAACAATTCATCATAACTGCAGGTCAAAGCCAAAGCCTCAAGTTCAACTTGACCCTTTGGAACCTTTAAGGTTCAAGTTGAGGTCGAAAGCAGTAGTAGAATACCGTTCGAACCATAACCTACGATTGATTGCAGAGGGACTGGATGCAGCATTCGAATCATCGCACCGCAGCGCTCATTGCGTCGAAGCCGGCTCGCATCATCACGAGTGCCGCGCTCGCCGTTGCGCTGACGGCCACGCCGATGCTCTCCCCCGTTGCGGCGTATGCCGCCTCGCAGGCAACGCAGGACCAGCTTTCCGCAGCCCAGCAGAAGATCGAAGCCGCCACGAGCGCCTACAACGACGCCCGCACCAAACTCGATGACCTGCAAAAGCAGATTGACTCCAATGAGGCAAGCATCGAGGAAATCGAGGCCAAGCTTCCCGAGCAGCAGGCCAAGGCAAGCTCCGCCATGCGCGATCTGTACAAGTATCAGAAGGGCACCAATCCCATCGTGAGCTTCCTGGTCAACGCGCAGAGCCTGGGTGAGTTCATCACGACCTGCAAATACACCAACCAGATCACGAGCTCGAGCGTCGACGAGATCGAACAGCTCAATAACATGCAAACCGAACTCGAGCAGAACAAGGCTGAGCTCCAGCAGGCCAAGTCTCAGCTTGAGGCAGAGCAGAAAAACGCCGAGGATGCGCTGGCGCAGGCCCAGCAGCTCCGCAGCGAGGCACAGGCAAAAGCCGAGCAGGAAAATGCCGCCGAGCTTGCCAAGCTTGAGGCCGATAAGGCCGCTGCCGCCGAGAAGCTCTCGGGCGAGGGCGTAAGCGGCAGCAATTCCAGCAGCCAGGCCACCAACACCAACACCACCATCGACACCACGGTGAACAACGCCAATACCGGTAGCTCCGATTACGATTCGTTCATTAATGAGTGGACGAGCCGCATCGACAATTATCTCGCCGGCTCCCCCATGGCAGGCCAGGGCTATAACTTTGCCGTCGCCGCTTGGAATACCGGTGTCGATCCCCGTTGGTCCCCCGCCATCGCCTGCATCGAGAGCACCAAGGGCGCTTATTGCGCCAATTCTTACAACGCCTGGGGCTGGAGTGCACGTGGCGGCGGTTGGCGCAGCTTTGGCAGCTGGAGCGAGGGCATCTCCGCTCACGTTGCCTATCTGGGCGCCAACTACGGCTCCACCCTTACCCCGGCTGCGGCCAAAAAGTACTGCCCGCCCACGTGGCAGGACTGGTACAACAAAGTCGCCGCTCAGATGAACCGCATCTAAGTGCAACTGCAAAGGGCCCCAATAGGGCCCTTTTCTTTTAGGTAGCGGAGGTATCGACGACGCCGGTCGCATTGGCAACCGCGACTATGACGATCATGCACAGGAGCAGCACACCCAATGCCTTGCGCCAGAGTTTCGCGAGTTTCTTGCCGCGATAGCTGTCGAGCAGTGCGAATCGCCGACGAAGACGGCGCTTATCGAGCAGCGCAAAATGCATAAGCACCATAAGACCATCGACAAAGAAAAAATACTCGATTATGAGAAGCCACGTCGGGTAACTTTGGTTTGCTCCGGTGGGGTGAAAGACGGCAAAGTGACTTCCGGCAAAGAACACAAGCAGCGAGAAGCAGATGAGCGTATTCCAAATGCGCCCCAGAGACTCCGGAACGCGAGAGAGCAGACCACATGCAGCGGAGGCGGCAGGTCTAGGAAGCACTGTGGGGTTCTGGAGCCCTTGGGGCGTCAACACCGTCTCCGAGGCCGGAGTACGGACAAGCACAGGCGCAGGAGGCCGCACGGGGCGACTTAGATCGTATGCCGCGCGCGTCGCCCGTCCCAACGCTCCCGCGCTCGCAAAACGCTTGGCCGGGTCGAGCGCCATCGACATGCAGACGGCATCGGCAAGTGGAGTGGGAATGCCGCATGCCTCACATTGCTCGCGCATGTCGAGCCCTGGTTTAGGGTCGACTCCCGTCAAGCAAAAGAACAACAGGGCCCCAAGTGCGTAGACATCGCTGCGCACACTCGTCTGCCCAAACCCATACTGCTCGGGCGGCGCATAGGGTCGCGTGCCAAACTTGACGGTGTCAGCATCGGCGCCATCGCGCCATACGCGCGCGATCCCCAGGTCGATAATCACCAGCGATGAAAATGTCAGGCCGTCATCAGGCGTATAGTTGGCACCTGTCACGATGATATTCGACGGCTTGAGGTCGCGATGGATCACCGGCGCCGACGTCTCCCCCACCATTGCAAAACCGGCATGGAGCTCGCCCACGGCATCGCATAGGGCAGGATACAATTCACGCGCATAATCGGGGGTGGCTCCCAGACGGTCCACCAGCGCCCCGAGTGTCTCCCCTTCGATGTATTCCATAACCACGTTGAGCTCGTCGCCCACACGACGACAATCGACGATTCTGGGCAGGTGCTCAAAACGCCTGACTGCCCGCTGAGCGGCAAACAGACGCTCGTATGCCCCGCCGATTTGAGCCGAAGCATCGATGCGTTTACGAACAAAGGGACCGAGCGAACCACCGCCGGTTCCTTCAAAGTACACGAGCTCGGTTGTTTCAACGGACGAGCGCTTAAGTACACGCTCCACGCGATAGCTGTCGTCGCAATCGAGCGACGCCAGGTGCTCGGCAAGCGCTGCGGTCAGCTCGTCATCGGAATATGTTGGGGTCTGAGTATCCATAGCCTCCGTCATAGCGCAGGGCGCAGACACCCCATGGCATCCGCGCCCCGTTCGTTTGCATCGTTGTTCGGCAGCTCCGCCGGCTCAGATATCAGCCGCTAACTCACCGTCTCCTCGCCAAAGCGATACAGCTCTTCATTGACCTTTTGGAGGCTACAGCCACGGTCGATGCAAAAGATGACAATCGCATCGCGACGGTCTTCACAGTTGAGGACGCTTGCCCCGGCAGCCGTCAAGGCGCGGTTGGTCTCCTTGAGCGTCAACGCCATCGCAAAGGCAATCTGCAGCACCTTATTGCGGCTCGGATGCCGCGCACCGGTAAAAATCTGATAACCAAAAGTCTCATTGAGGTCGGCCATGCGCACCACGCGCGAGCGCTCTAAGCCCTTTTCCTGCAGCAGCTGCTTAAGGTAGTCCGAAAGCGACGGGGCGGCAAAGTCGTGTTCTTTGATATAGCCATCGATGTTTGGCGCGTCGAGAAGCTCATTGAGCAACTCCTCGGTCAGCTTTTTATCGGGCATACGACTTCACCTCCCCCAGTGCATACAACATGCTAGAAACCGCTTACGTCCGAACGCTCCCAGCTAGCAACCTGGTCGGGAGACACCGTACCCAGCGCCTCGAACTTCCAAGAGCCGCCCGCCTTCAGATGATTGGTGTTTGCAAGAGCCGTTCGATCCTGGGTGCCTTCGGCTTCATACAGAACTATTTCGTTCTGAAAGTAGCTCTTTTC
>CAJMJM010000084.1 GCA_905213725.1 Collinsella aerofaciens | reverse complement strand
CCGACAAGCCCATGATCTACGCGCACTCCGCCGTGCCCGCCGCCAACCAGCTCATGCTGCCGTTCCTGTCGCTGGTGTCCGAGGCCGAGCTGGCGCGCAACCCCACGGTCAAGGCCGAGATGGAGGCCTCGGGCCACGAGCTTACCGGCCTCCTGCTCACCTACCCGGTGCACCAGGCCTGCGACATCCTGTTCTGCAAGGGCAACGTGGTGCCGGTCGGTCGCGACCAGCTGCCGCACATCGAGCTCACCCGCACCATCGCCCGCCGCTTTAACAACCGCTACGGCAAGGTGTTCCCCGAGGTCGAGGCGCTGCTGTCCGAGACCCCGCTGCTGCCGGGCCTGGACGGTCGCAAGATGAGCAAGAGCTACGGCAACGCCATCAATATTTCGATGACCGCCGAGGAGACGGCCAAACGCATCAAGAAGAGCCAGACCGACTCCGAGCGCATGATCACGTTCGATCCCGAGAACCGCCCCGGCGTGTCCGGCCTGCTTTCGACCGCCGCCATCTGCACCGGTCGCTCCGAGGTCGAGATTGCCGAGGAGATCGGCATGGGCGGCTCCGGCCAGCTCAAGAAGTACGTGACCGAGGCCGTCAACGAGTACTTCGCGCCGATCCGCGAGCGCCGTCAGCGCTACGAGAACGATCTGGACTATGTAAAGGACGTCCTGCACGAGGGCAACCGTCGCGCCAACGAGATCGCCGATCAGACCCTGGCAGAGGTTCAGGACGCCATGGGCATGGTGTACAAGACCGATCTGCTGGCTTGAGCTTTCGATTGCTTTAGGGCGGGCGCTACGGCGTCCGCCTTTTTTGATGCCCGACCTGTTCGGCTCCGCCCATCGCACTCCCCCGACAAACAGGAACAGGCCCGCCGGCAGTTAGTTGCCAGCGGGCCTGTTCCCGAAGTACACCGTTGAATCGCACAGAGGGGAGGAATGCGAATCAAACTCAACAGGGCAGGCTTTTTCATCGCCTATTGCCTGCTCCGTTGCTGAATACAATATAGTTCACCGTGGTTTACTTTGCAGCATCAATATTCGCCGCCATAGCTTCTCCATAAGTTAGCCCCGGTAAACCTGCAACAGAAAACCACCACAAAGGGGACAGGCACCTTTGTGGTGGTTCTGGCCACGGCAGAGCTGTTAGAGTCCGGCAGGCCAACGACAGACGGCCAGGTCGACGTGCATGTCGTCCTTAAACGCCACACCCTCCCCTAGCAAAAGCTCACGTTGAGCATCGGGACCGCCAAAAGCAAAACCCTCGCATATGCGCCCGTCGGCAAACACCACGCGGTGACAGGGAATCTCGCCGGGGCGCGGATTGCTATGCAGGGCATACCCCACATACCGCGCACTTCGTGGTCGACCGGCAAGCAGCGCCACCTGACCATACGTGGCGACCATCCCCTCGGGGATCTGCTCGACCACCTCGTACACCCGTTCAAAAAAGCCCTCAGACGCCATTGCGTGCTCCTTTCAACCGAACCCAGCATAAACCACCACAAAGGTACCTGTCCCCTTTGTGGTGGTTTTGACCGGAAAGCTAGTTGGCGGGGCGGAAGAAGGCTACGGCTACAGCGCCGGGGCCCACGTGGGTGCCGATGGTGGCGCCGATAGTGTGGATGGGCAGCTCACCCTCGGCATGGCCGGCCCACAACGCGGCACTGTCCTCGATATACTTCTTGAGCACCGCATCCGAAAGACCCGTATAGCCGAGCGCCAGCGGCATGGAAAAGTCGATGCCGCCCGCCTTTTCGACCTTTTGGTTCAGCAGGTTGCGGCCGTTCTTGGAACCGCGCGCCTTGCCCAGCTGCACGATCAGACCGTCCTCGACAGCCACCACAGGCTTTACGTTGAGCAGCGTGCCCACGGCGCCGGCCGCAGCAGACAGACGACCGCCGCGCACCAGGTACTCCAGCGTCTCGAGCAGGCCGATGACGACCACGCGGTCACGGACGGCCTCGACGGCCGCCGCGATCTGGGCCGCACTACGGCCCTCATCCACCAGGCGCAGGGCATACTCGACCAGGACACGCTCGCCCAGAGTGACGTTATTGCTATCCCCCACGTACACGTCGCCGCCCGGCGCCTCGGCAAGTGCGGTACGGGCACTCTGATTGGTGCCTGATAGCTTAGCGCCCACGGTAATAATCACAGCCTCATCGCCGGCTTCACGAACCTTGGCAATCGCCTGCGAAAACGCGTACGGGTTGACCTGGCCGGTCTTGGGCAGCTCATCGCGCTCCACGAGCATCTCGTAAAAGCGCTGGTGATCGATGTCGATGCCATCCATGTACACATCGGTGCCAAAGGTGACGGACAGCGGCAAAACGGCCAGTGCTGGGTGCTCGGCCGGCGACATATCGCTTGCGGAATCGGTAATAATGCGGACGGACATAGCGAATCCTTTCTTGCGCAGGTCCCGCGCAGGGAATTTTGACAGCAAGGCCCCGGCACGGTATACGCGCTCAAACAGGACTATGCAGTTGTTAATTGGAAGCAAAAGCCTTGGCGGCCCTACAGCTCGCGCAGGGTGTTGAGAATCGTGCGCAGCGACGCATACATCTGCTCGCGCTGCTCCACACCCATAGCCTTACCGGTGGTATCGAGCACCTCGCGAATGATGCGGTCCGCTTCGCTCATGCTCTCGCCGCCCAGAGCGGTCAGGCGCACCGGAGCACGATACTTAACGGCGGCATCGCCCGAATCGTCGACCTCGACGTAGCCGCCCTCCTCCAGATGCGCGAGCGTACGCGAGACGGCGGCGCGGGTCACGCCTGCCATGCGAGCCAGGTCAGCGCCAGTCAGGCCGTCCTTGCTGCGCTCAAGATAGTAAAGGCACATAACGTCGGAGCCCTTGAGGCCCAGCCTTGCGCCCTCGGATGTCTTAATGCGCTGAATCTCCTTGTAGAGCCCGCTGATCAGTCCGACAAAGTCCTCGAAACGTGTCTCGTCGTTCTGCTGCATGGGAGACGACCGCCTTTCGCTTGCATAATGCTTACGGGTAAACATCTTAGTCGCATAAGGCGACACCCGTACCCAAATACCCCATTTGTTAACCCATCAACATAAAAACCACCACAAAGGGGACAGGCACCTTTGTGGTGGTTTTGACCGGCGAACATGATCCGCAGACGTCGCTACAGCTCCACGCAGGGATTGTCGCGGGTCACAAGCGTCTTAACGACAACCGTCGCTCCCAGATAGCGCTCGAGCAGCTCGGCTAAGCGATCGATCGCGGCCTGGCAATCCCCCATCCGCTCGGGCTCCACGCACTCAATCGCCAGGAACGCATCGGCCGAATCATCGGACAGCGCCGTGCGAACGCCGTCGCGCCAGTTCCAGCAGCGGCACACAGCGCCCGCATCGTCGATGTAGGCGAGCTCGCCGGGCAGCGTCGGATCGTCCGCCTCCTCGCCAAGCGGCAAGAACGCATCGCCACCATCGGTCACCTTCAAGCGAAGATCTCCCTCAATCGCATGCAGGTCCTCGCCGCCAACGGGCAGCGCATAAGTCAACGAAATCGTGTTGTAGATATCCACCGCCGGTGTGATGTGGCCGACCGGCTTGCCTTTGAGCACGCGCTTGAGCAGGTTCTCAACTGAGCAACGCGCGCCCTTCTTGGTCTTGAACAGGCGATACGCCTCGCGCCATGCCTTAACCGGCGCGTTCTCGCTGATGGTATCGCTTGTCAGGTGACGCTCCGCATCGATATTGGCGCGATTGAGCAACGTGGCGATCGCATCCACGTCCTCCTGGGGAATCTGGGCCGCGGGCTTCATGCCCTTTACGACTACGACGCCGACCGCCGCCTGCGGAAACAGCTCCCAAAACGAATCCTCGGCAACGAAACTCTTCATATGCTCTCCCTTCATAGCGTACGCCCGAGCGAGGGCGCCTAAACAAAAAGCGCCCTCACAGCGGCCACCTTCAAAGTCCTACGGTGCCGCCACAAGAGCGCTTACGCTGTCCCCATCCGGAGAAGGGGACGATATGTCAAGCGTATTGTAACCCGAGTCATCCACGCGAGCAAAACGACCACAAAGGTGTACAGCCCCCCCTATGGTGGTTGTAGGTCTGAGGCGACGCTAGTGGCGGAGCCCCAGCAAGCCGCGACCGCGATGAGGAGCGTCGGCGTGCACCTGAGCGTGCGGACCGGCGGCCTTAACGGATTCGGGCAGGTGCGAGTACTTCTTCTCGAAGTTCTCCTCGAACATCACGGCCAAGTTATGCGCGGCCTCGTCGTAGCGCGCGGTGCTCTGCCAGTATTGGCGCGGCACCAGGATGCCATCGGGCACGCCGTGGCACGTCGTGGGAATGTCAACGTTAAAGATGTCGTCGTGCACGAACTCGCTGTCCTCGATGGTGCCGTCGAGGGCGCGCGCGACCAGCGAGCGCGTGTAGGCCAGCTCGATGCGATGACCCACGCCGTAGCCGCCGCCAATCCAGCCGGTGTTGACCAGGTACACGCGTGTGCGGCCGTCGGCAATGCGCTCGCCAAGCATCTTGGCGTAAACCATGGGGTCGAGCGGCATAAACGGCTCGCCGAACAGCGAAGAGAACGTGGGCGTGGGCTCGGTGACGCCGACCTCGGTGCCGGGAATCTTAGCCGTAAAGCCCGTCACAAAGTGGTACATGGCGGCGTCGGCCGTCAGGCGCGAGATGGGCGGCAGCACGCCAAAAGCGTCGCAAGTCAGGAACAGCACGACACTCGGAGTGGTGCCCATGCCCTTAGTCCACGCGTTAGGAATGTGCTCCACGGGATAGGCCACGCGCGTGTTGTGCGTGATCGAGATGTCATCGTAGTTGGGCTTGCGGTTCTCGTCGAGCACCACGTTTTCGCAGATCGCGCCAAAGCGGACAGCGTTGAAGATCTCGGGCTCGTGGAAGGCGTCCAGGCCCTCGCATATGGCGTAGCAGCCGCCCTCGATGTTGAAGATGCCCATGTCGGACCAACCGTGCTCGTCGTCGCCGATCAGCAGGCGCGTGGGATTGGCCGAAAGCGTGGTCTTGCCGGTGCCGGACAGGCCAAAGAACACGGCGGTCTCGTGCGTGACGGGATCCATGCTGGCCGAGCAGTGCATGGGCAGCACGTCGTCCTCGACGGGCAGCAGATAGTTCATGACGCTAAAGATCGACTTTTTAATCTCGCCGGAGTAGCCGGTGCCGGCGACCAGAATCACGCGTTCCTGGAAGTTGATGACCACCGCAGCGCTGGAGTTGAGGCCCTTGATGGCGGGGTCGCACTGGTAACCGGGCGCTGCGAGCACGCAGAAGTCGGGCTCGCCGGTGCGCGCGATTTCGCGGGCAAGCGGTCGGGCGAGCATCTGCTTGATAAAGAGTGCCTGGCTGGCACGCTCGCAGGCAACGAGCAGTCGACGTGTGTGGTTGCGGTCGGCGCCTGCCATGCCGCGGGTGACGAACACGTCGCGCTCGTTGAGATAGTCGACGATGCCGGCCTTGATGGCCTCATAGCTCTCGACGGACAGCGGGCAGTTGACCGCGCCCCAGGCAATCTTGTCGTGAACATCGGGGGTGTCAACGATAAAGCGATCGTTGGGTGAACGGCCGGTGCGCTCCCCCGTCTCAATCACCAGCGCGCCGTTGGATGCCATGCGGCCTTCTTCGCGGCGGATAGCGTGCTCGACGAGCTCCGCGGCGGGTAGATCGACCAGCAGACGGGGTTGATTCTCGGCGGGATCTTCGACCAGCGTAATACCAAAGTTGGACAAAACTTCTGCAGGGGTAACACCAGGCATGGGGCCTCCTTTAAAAACGCGACACATGGACGCGGCGCGCACTTTACTCACGTAAAGCACGTTGTACCCGATATGCAAAAACGTTTTTGCGGCAAGGGTGGCAAGCCCGCCCAACGGTCAAAAATCGCAGGCAAGCGGCCTAGTCATTGGGGACGTTTTTAAACGCCTAGTCATTGGGGACACTCTTGAACAGGCAACATTCAAGGAATGTCCCCGGATGCCGGCACTTAGGGACGTTCCCAAAGTGCCGGCACATAAGGAACGTCCCTAAGTGCCGACTACCGAATGGCGCCGCCGAAATTATCGAACAACCTGTTCAAAAACACGAGCGAGCACCGTCGCGTCTATACTAAAGCGCAGCAAAAGAAAGGACTCCGCTTTGAGCATCACGCCCCTCGATAGCATTCGCCGCGCCATCGCCCGCCGCAATGGCGTCGCCGACCCCGCCGTAGCGGGCAGCGGCACCGCAAGGGCCCAGGGCGGACGCATCGAGAACGGCCTGTTCCCCGCCTCCCACACGGCCGAAGAGCTCGCGCGCATCCAAGAGCTGAGCCAGCGCAACGCCGGCGGCCCCAACAGCAGCCAGGCCACGCGCCGTCGCCGGCGCGAACGCGATCGCGAGCCCGACCCCATCCACCGCATGGTCAACGCCTGGTGGAACCGCCTGCTCGGCGTTGTCTACGGCGGCGGCTTCTCCACGCAGGAAGCCGAATACGAGGAACACGCCACCCGTCGCGACTATCTCTGGAATACCCTGGGCACCGCCGTGTGGGGCTTCGCGTTTCCCCTGCTCACCATTGTGTCCACGCAGCTTGTGGGCGCCGAGGAAGCCGGTAAGTTCTCCATCGCCTTCGTCACCGGCACGCTCATCATGATCGCATGCAACTACGGCGTGCGCAATTTCCAGGTCTCAGACATCGACGAAAAGACGTCCTTTGCCTCCTACCAGCTCAACCGCTGGCTTTGTGGAGCGCTCGCCCTAGGCTGCGGCCTCATGTACAGCAGCGCCCGCGGCTATGACGCGCAGATGGCGACGATCGGCCTGGGCGTCTACCTCTACAAGGTGATCGACGGCGTCGCCGACGTGTACGAAGGCCGCCTGCAGCAGGCCGACAAGCTCTACCTGGCCGGCATGAGCCAAACGCTACGCTCCGTCGGCGTCATCGCGGTCTTTAGCGCGGCGCTGTTCCTCACGCGCAGCATGCCCATCGCGGCCATGGCCATGGGCATCGCCGCGATCGCCTCGCTCGTGCTGGTCACCGCGCCGCTTGCCCTGCTCGAGACCGAAAAATCGCGCCGCGTGAGCCTGCGCGAGGTCGGCCACCTGTTTGTCCAGTGCGCCCCGCTCTTTGGTGCACTGTTCCTGTTCAACCTTATTGAGAGCATGCCCAAGTTTGTGATGGAAGGCACGCTGGCATACAAATATCAGCTGTACTTTAATGCCCTGTTCTTTCCGGCGCAGGCTATTTTGTTGAGCGTCGGATTTGTCTACAAACCGCAGCTCCTGCGCTTGTCGAGCATTTGGGCTAATCCTCGCAAGCGTCGTCGCTTTGACCTGATTATTGTTGCTGTTATGGCGCTGATCGTGGCCATCACCGGCGTGTGCGCCGCATTTATGGCAGGTCCCGGTATTCCCCTCATGAGCTTTATGTACGGCCTCAGCTTTGAGCGCTACCGTACGCTGGCGTTGCTGATGGTCGTCGCCGGCGGCGTCACCGCGGCCATCGACTTTATCTACGCCATCATCACGGTGCTACGCCACGCTGGAGACGTCACCAAGATCTACCTGATCTGCTTCGCCGTAAGCGTGGTGCTGCCGGTGATCTTGATTAAGCTGCTGGGTCTGATGGGCGCTGTGGTGAGCTACCTAGCCATCATGGCCCTACTCCTGGTGCTACTGATTATCGAGTACGCCCACATCCGCCAACGCATAGAACGCGACCGCAACCCATACGGCGCCTAATTAGCTGCCCGGTCACCGGAATTTGCGATGGAATCACCCCGGCTGGGGTCTCGTTGCGGACAATATTCATCACGCAAAACTAAGTGAGTAGACTTTTACCGAATCCCCGACCACACCAACAGAGCACAAGTCTGTGACCTGCGGCTTTATTGAGGCAAATATGTTGGGTGCTCGGCATTTCCAAAAAAGTCTACTCACTTAGCCGGCGGGCAGCCAAATGATTATTTAATCCCCGTCCCAGAGAAATCAATTAGCGGGCAGAAGGGCAAAAGTAGTCAAATAAGCCCCGTCCCAAATTAGCTACCCCTTGCACC
>CAJMJM010000083.1 GCA_905213725.1 Collinsella aerofaciens | reverse complement strand
GAACCACCGAGGTCAGAGAGGCACCGGCGTCGAGCACGCGATCGGTAAAGCCCGCATCGTTCGGCACACCGGTCGTCTTATAGGCGATGTTCTCGTCCTCGCCCTTCTTGGTGTAATAAATCGAGTAATCGTCCGTGTTGTACTCGACCTTGTCGACACTCTTCTTATCGAGCGCTTTGACAAACGTCGAGTAATCGGTCTTCGTAATCTGCTGCGTGTGACCGATGTTAGGGAACAGAACGGTCGAGAGCACGAGGTAGACGACGAAGGCGATGAGCACGTAGAGGATCATATTCCGTCTACGTTTGTTGTCATCCATCTCCATCTGCTTGAACTCCATCTACTGGGGTTGATAATGCTAACTAGAATACCCAACCCGGCCGGCGATAAACCGACGCCGGGCACGAAAGGATAGAGATGGCATCACTGGAAGTCGGCAAGGTTCAAATCTATACGGGCAACTGATCGCGATGAAACCCGACACCACAGAGCTCATACTGACCGGCCGCGGCCTGCTGCCCCTCGCGGACCTCGCCGACCTGGTCACCGAAATGCGACCCGTCAAACACTACTTCGACGAAGGCCTCCTAGCCCGTCTAGGCATCGAATACTAATCTATCCGAAGGGGACGGAGGAAAACGGATCATCGATATCACGACGGAGAGCAATGATCCGTTCTCCTCCGTCCCCAAGGAATCATTAGGCGGTGGCGCGGCCGAGCCAGTTGCCGCTGTGGTGGTAGATGGTGAACATCGTGGCCGTGATGAGCCAGGTTACGGGGTAAACCAGCAGCAGGTGCTCAAGCGACGGATCGAACGGCATGATCGCAAACACCCAGATCACCCTGAGCACGACGGTGCCAAAAATCGTGAGCATCATGGGCTGCAAGCTCACACCGGCACCGCGAATGGAGCCCGACGCGTTTTCGATAATCGAGAAGATCGCGTAGAACGGCGCGATAAAATGAAGAATCGTCGTGGTGTACGCCGAAATCGAAGCATCGTCGACAAACAAACGCGACAGCGGACCCGAGAACACCAGCAGCACGGCAGACAGGCCACCAATGAGCATAAACGACAGCACGAGCGACGTATGGTAGCCCTTGCGCATGCGCTCGTAATTGCGCGCGCCAAAGTTCTGCGCCGAGAACGTAGTGATCGATACGCCGAGCGCCTCGGTCACCATCCAGATAATGCCATCCAGGCGCCCAGATAGACCCCAAGCAGTCGTGACATCGGCGCCAAACGAATTAACCGACACCTGGAACACCACGTTCGAGATCGAATAGGCAGCCGATTGAAAACCGAGTGGCAGACCACACGAGATCATACTCTTGCAAATACCGCGATCGATGCCGAGCTTAGACAGCGAAAGACGCCATGCACCCGGAGCGCGCATCATGCGAAACACGATCATCGTTGCATTGGAGCAAATGGTCAGCGCCACTGCGATGCCGCAGCCCAGCGCCTCCATATGCAACACAGCGACAAAGATGATATCCAGCACCACGTTAACCAGGCAGCCAGAGGCAATGATCACGGCAGGCCCGCGCGTATCGCCCACGGCACGCAGCAGTGCGGTTCCCATATTAAGCAGCAGTGCCGCAACCATCGCGGCAAAATAACAGCGAGCATAGGCCACGCCCTCGGCCAATAGTTCATGCGGCGTGTTCATAAGCACCAGCATGGGCTCAACGAACACTATGCCAAGAATCGAGAAAACGATACCGCCCACCAGCGCAAGCGTCATGGCCGTATGGACCGAACGACTCAGTCGCTCATCATCGTGCTGGCCAAAATACTGACCGGTAATAACGGCACAGCCAGCACCCACACCGACGCAAAAACCAATGCAGAGCTCCGTAAGCACCATCGTGGCCTGAATGCCACCCAGTGCGAGCTTGCCGCCAAACTGACCGACGATATACGTACCGATAAGCGTGTAGGCCTGCTGAAAAAACGAACTAAAGAAGATGGGAACGCACAGCGAAAGCAGCTGCTGCCAAATAACACCCTGCGTTACATCGATAGCCGTAGATTTCTTAGCCACACGCCCTCCCCACACGCATACGTCAAACAACAAAACAGCAATTTAAAACCAAAGCCAAAACCAGCTTAGCACCGACTGGCGGCGACCGAAACACCCCGAATCAGAGCCTGGTGCGAAATATCTGCCTAGTGATACACACCCGGCTGGTAGTGATACTCATTGCTCACGTGCGGGCACAGCTGCCAAAAGGCGACGGCGCTCGCCGCGGCCACGTTGAGCGAATCGACCCCGTGCGCCATCGGAATGCGCACGGCGCGATCACAGCCCTCAATGGTCTTGGCTCCAAGGCCGGCACCCTCGGTACCCATAAAGATCGCCAGGCGGTCAATCTCCTGCAGCACTGGATCGTCCAGCGACACCGAATCATCCGTCAATGCCATGGCGGCACACGAAAAGCCGGCATCGTGCAGCGCCGCCAGCCCATCATGCGGCCATACGCGCGCCTCACTGCCAATACGCGTCCACGGAACCTGAAACACGGTGCCCATGCTCACGCGGGCCGAGCGACGGTACAACGGGTCGCAGCACGTCGGGCTCACCAGAATACCGTCAACGTTCAATGCGGCAGCCGAGCGAAAAATCGCGCCAACATTGGTGTGATCGACAATACCCTCAAGCACGCACACACGCACCGGACGATCCCCCGCCGCCTCGACGACGCCGCCCAAGAACTCATCAACCGGAATCTGCCGCGGGCGACGGCACGCCGCGAGCGCCCCACGCGTCACGTTAAAGCCCGTCAAATGCTCCATGAGCTCCATGGAGGCCACGAACACAGGAACAGGACCCGCGCCCTCGCGCACAACCAGGCGCTCGAACAGCGGCATCATCTGATCGAGCCAGCGTTCACCCAAAAGAAAGCTCACCGGCTCGTATCCGGCGCGCACGGCACGCTCGATGACCTTGGCGCTCTCCGCAATAAAAATGCCCTTTTGCGGCTCCAGCACGCAGCGCAGCTCGCGCTCGGTCAGTCGCACATAGGCATCGAGCCGCTCGTCCTCGAGCGAATCAATTCGCAGAACCTCAACGGCATCAGTCATAGCAGCCAGACCGCACCCTACATTACAGCACATCTATAACAAACGAGGCGACGCAAACCACCGCCCCATGCATTCAATCAACCCGATAAAACCGTTCACGCCAGACGATTTACGCCTCGATGCGACGATACGTCACGAACTCATAATCGACGCCCTCGTCACCCTCACCGGCGGCAATCGTCGCGACCCCACTACGCTGTGCAATCTCCCACGCAGGATCGGCTTCCAAATCGGGAAAGTACGTAGCCACGACATGGACGCAGTGGTTATGCGTGACCACGGCCTCGGCGCAATACGGCAGAAACTGCCGATACACCTCGCCGCCACCGATCACCCAGGCAACGGGCTCATCGGCAACCGCAGCGAGCGCCTCGTCGATGCTATGCACCACGTCGACGCCCTCGGGGGCAAAGCTCTCGTCGCGGGTGAGCACGATATTGCGGCGGTTCTTGAGCGGACGCCCGCCGGGAAAACTCAGCAGGTTCTTGCGGCCCATGATAACCGGGCAGCCCTTGGTGCAGGCCACAAAATGGCGCATATCGGCGCGATTGGACACCACCATGTCGCCCTCGCACCCAATGCCCCAATCGTCACACACGGCGACGATAGCAGATAGCTTACACGTCATGAGCACCACCTACACCGCAATGGGAATGTTCTTGACCTGCGGGCCGTGCTCATAGCCCTCGACGATCAGGTCATCGGTCGTAAACGCATAGAAGTCATGCACATCGGGGTTGAGCGTTACCTTGGGTGCCGCAAACTGCGGACGCTCGATAAGCTCGCGGACGATATCGACATGACGATCATAGATATGGGCGTCGGCGATCACGTGCAGCAGCTCACCGGGAATCATATCGACCGACTGCGCGACCATCATCAGCAAAATGGCGTACTGGCACACGTTCCAGTTGTTCGCGGCCAAAATGTCCTGGCTGCGCTGGTTGAGAATCATGTTGAGCGTCGGCTTGTCGTCCTGAGGACGCTGCGTCACGTTATAGGTCACGCTATAGGCGCACGGATAAAGGTGCATCTCGGACAGATCGCTAAACACGTACGTATTGGTCATAATGCGGCGACTATACGGCGTGTGCTTAAGGTCGTACAGCACACGGTCCATCTGGTCGAAGTCGCCCTCGGCGTAATGGCTCTTCTGACCAATCTGATAGCCGTAGGCTTTACCGATGGAACCGGTCTCATCGGCCCACTCATCCCAGATATGGCTGTTGAGATCATGCACGTTATTGGACTTCTTTTGATAGATCCACAGAATCTCGTCCATGGCAGACTTAAGCGCCGTACGACGCAGGGTGAGCGCGGGGAACTCCTCGCGCAGATCATAGCGCGCCGTGACACCAAAGTTTTTAATGGTATAGGCAGGGGTGCCGTCCTCCCACACCGGACGGACCTTTTGGCCCTCGGTGGTGGTGCCATGGTCCAAGATATCGCGGCACATGGTTACAAACTGCTGATCAGCTTTGCTCATTGACCCTCCTGTCAGTCGCCTATAAGCGAGATTTATTGTAGCCCAGGCGCGCGAGTGTCGAATTGGACACTTAGTCCGGCACACGCAATGCACGGCAGCGCGGCTCCGCATGCGGCAACGAGGCATCTTAGCCTTTTTCTGACATATGACAGAAATGCCTTGCGCCCAACGACTAACGCGTTATCCTATTGTTGACATATGTCAGATAAGGAGTGTGCATGGCAGGAAGACGCGAAAAACTGCGCCGCGTCGGGATCATCCCCGAATACCGCGGCTTTACCCCCGATGGCCTGGCCAGCGGTGATGCCATCGACATGACCGTCGACGAGCTTGAGGTGCTGCGCCTGTGCGACCTGGAAGGTCTCAACCAAGAGGCGGTCGCCCAGCAGATGGGCATCGCCCGCGCAACGGTGGCGGCCATTTGCAGCCGCGCGCATCGCAAGGTGGCCGAAGCGCTGGTCAACGGACGAGCGCTCGTCATCGCGGGCGGCAATATCGCGTACTCCCCCATCGCCACGACGACGGCCGCATGGCCAGCAAAGGAGGTCGGCACCATGAGGGTGGCAACGACGTACGACAACGGCAACATCTTTATGCACTTTGGCCGCAGCGAGCAGTTCAAGATCTACGACATCCAGGATGGCAAGGTGCTCAACGAGCAGGTCGTAGGCACCGGTGGCACCGGCCACGGCGCCTTGGCGGGCCTGCTTGCCAACGGTGGCGTTGACACGCTCATTTGCGGCGGTATCGGCGGCGGCGCTATCAACGCGCTTGCCCAAGCCGGCATCACGGTCTATGCGGGCGCCCAGGGCAGCTGCGATGCCTGCGTCGAGGCCCTCATTGCCGGCACGCTCGCACAGAACGACGAGGCCACCTGCGACTGCCATGGCCATGACCACGAGCACGCCCATGAGCACGGCGAATCCTGTGGTTGCCACGGCCATCACGAGCACGAGGGCCACGAGGGCTGCGGCTGCCACTAACGGCAAGCATCTCAACGTCAACACGCTTCCGCGCGTGCGACAACCTGCGAACGAACGGCGAAGGCCGCCTGGAATACGATCCAGGCGGCCTTCGCCATACACGACTCAACCAGTCGTTATTTCTTATTGCGCATCTGCGCTTCCATCTGGCGCAGCAGGTCCATATCGGACTTGGGGCCGCCCGTACCCAGGCCGCCCATGCCGCCCAGACCCATAGCGTCCAGGCCAGGGATATTGGGCATGCGCATCTTCTTGCCCTTCTTGCCCTTTTTGCCCTTCTTGCCGCCGGCCTGAGCCTGATTGGCCATCGTGCGCATGCGGCCCATCATCTTGATAATCTCGCCCCACTGCATCATAAGGCTATTGACCTCGGTGGGAGTCACGCCGGCGCCCTTGGCAATGCGGGCACGGCGCTGGCCGTTAATGATGGAAGGACGCAGACGCTCCTCCTTGGTCATCGACATGATGATGGCCTCGTTCTTGTCGAAGATGCCCTCGTCCAGGTTGCCGCCCATCTGGTTGAGCGCACGCTGGCCGCCGGGGAGCATGCCCAGGATGCCCTTCATGCCGCCCATCTTCTTGACGGCCTTCATCTGGTCGAGCATGTCATTCATGGTGAAGCCCTCGCGCAGCATGCGCTCGGCGGCCTCGAGCTGCTCGGCATCGGCGGCCTCCTGGGCCTTCTCGATAATTCCGACAACGTCGCCCATACCCAGAATGCGCTTGGCCATACGATCGGGGTAGAACGGCTCAAGCGAATCGGGTTTCTCGCCCATGCTCACGAACTTGATGGGCTTGCCGGTCACCTGGCGCACGGAAAGCGCGCCGCCGCCACGAGCGTCGCCATCGAGCTTGGAGATGATCACGCCGTCAAAGTCGGTGCGCTCGGCGAAGGTCGAGACGACGTTGACGATATCCTGGCCGGTCATGGCATCGACGACCATCAGCACCTGATCGGGCTTGACAGCCTTCTTGATATCCACGGCCTCCTGCATCATCTGCTCGTCGATCTGCAGACGACCGGCGGTATCGACGATGACCACATCGCGCAGGTGGTCGACGGCCTCCTGGATGGCACCCTTGGCAATGTCGACCGGGTGCGCGCCGTCACCGCGGAAGACTGGCACGCCGATCTCGCCACCGAGCGTGGCCAGCTGGTCGGCAGCGGCGGGACGGTAGACGTCGCACGCGGCGAGCAACGGCGAGCGACCCTGCTTCTTGAGCAGGTAGGCCAGCTTTACGGCAGCCGTGGTCTTACCGGAGCCCTGCAGGCCCACGAGCATGATGACATTGGGAATACGGTTGCTAAAGACGAGCTTGCTCTCGGTGGAGCCGAGCATCTCGGTAAGCTCGTCGAGCACGATCTTGACGACGTTTTGCGCCGGAGAGAGCGACTCCATGACCTCTGCGGTCATGCAGCGCTCCTTAGTCTTGGCGACGAACTCCTTGACAACCTTAAAGTTAACGTCGGCCTCGAGCAGCGCCATGCGAATATCGCGCATGGCCGAAGTAATATCGGCCTCGGTCAGCTTGCCCTTGCCGCGCAGGCGGTCAAATGTGTCGTTGAGGCGATCGCTCAGGGAATCAAACACTAGTCACTCCTTAATTGGACTCGCCCACCAGGGCGCGGCAGAAATCTTTGGCATTGAACTCCTGCAGGTCATCGACCTGCTCGCCCACGCCGATGCGCAGGATCGGGAGCTTGAGCTTCTCGGCCACGGCCATGGCGATGCCGCCCTTAGCCGTGCCGTCGAGCTTAGTCATGATAATACCGTCCAGGCCCAGCGCCTCGTTAAACTCGAGCGCCTGGTTCAGACCGTTTTGGCCCGTCGCGGCGTCGATCACAAGCACGACCGAAACCGGCATGGGACCGGCGGCCATATTGGCGGCGCGCTTACGGGTCACATTGACCACCTTGGCAAGCTCGCGCATGAGCTCAGGGCTCGTGTGTAGACGGCCGGCGGTATCGATAAGCACCAGGTCGCTGCCGCGCTTGTCGGCCTCGTCGAGCACGTCGTAGCAAACACTTGCCGGGTCGGAGCCGCGGTCGCGCTTGATGACGGGGACGCCAGCGCGCTGGCCCCACACATCAAGCTGCTCGATGGCGGCGGCGCGGAAGGTGTCGGCCGAACCGCTCACCACGTTCTTGCCGCGGGCAGCCATGGCGCTCGCGATCTTACCGACCGTCGTGGTCTTGCCGGCACCGTTAATGCCCACAAACAGCACGCAGCTCGGCGTATCGGAGAACGGATCTCGCTCGATGGGCACAAAGTGCTGCTCAAGCTGCTCGGCCAGGGCGCGGCGAAGCTGCGGAGCGGTCTTGAGGTTCTTCTTGGCCGCGGCATCGCGCAGGTCATCGGAGACCTTGATAGCGACCTCGGCGCCCATGTCACCCATTACGAGGGTGTCCTCCAGGTCCTCCCAAAAATCCTCGTCGACCTCACCGCCAAAGTAGAAGCCCTCGTTGAGGGCCTCGCGGCTGCGCTCAA
>CAJMJM010000082.1 GCA_905213725.1 Collinsella aerofaciens | reverse complement strand
CATCAACCTGCCGTTCATCACCATGAACCAGTCCGGCCCGCTGCACCTCAACTACACGCTGACCCGCGCCGAGTTCGAGAAGATCACCCGCGACCTGCTCGAGCGCTGCAAGCAGCCTGTCACCAACGCCCTGCGCGACGCCAAGCTTAAGCTCTCCGATCTGACCGAGGTCATCCTCGTCGGCGGCTCTACCCGTATGCCCGCCGTCCAGGAGCTCGTCAAGACCATGACCGGCAAGCAGCCCAACATGTCCGTGAACCCCGACGAGGTCGTTGCCGACGGCGCTGCCGTCCAGGGCGGCGTGCTCACCGGCGACGTCGAGGGCATCCTGCTGCTCGACGTTACCCCGCTGTCGCTGGGCGTCGAGACCATGGGCGGCATCATGACCAAGATGATCGACCGCAACACCACGATCCCGACCTCCAAGACCGAGGTTTACTCCACCGCTGCCGACAACCAGACCAGCGTCGAGATCAACGTGCTCCAGGGCGAGCGCGAGCTTGCCCGCGACAACAAGTCGCTCGGTAAGTTCCAGCTGACCGGTATCCCGGCTGCCCGCCGCGGCGTGCCGCAGATCGAGGTCACCTTCGACATCGACGCCAACGGCATCGTCAAGGTCTCCGCTAAGGACAAGGGCACTGGCAAGGAGCAGCAGATCACCATTTCCGGCTCCACCGCTCTGTCCGACGACGAAGTCGATCGCATGGTCAAGGATGCAGAGGCCCATGCCGAGGAGGACAAGAAGCAGAAGGAAGAGGTCGAGGTCCGCAACCAGACCGACAGCCTGTGCTACTCCACCGAGCAGACCCTCAACGAGCTGGGCGACAAGGTTTCCGCCGATGTGAAGTCCAAGGCCGAGGCCGCTATCGCCGACGCCAAGATGGCGCTCGAGGGCGCTGACGTCGAGGCCATCAAGGCCGCCGGCGAGTCCCTGCAGTCCGTGGCCTACGAGCTGGCTCAGGTTGTCTACGCCGACGCTCAGCAGCAGACCGACGGTGCCGCTGGTGCCCAGCCTGCCGACGATGACGTAGTCGACGCCGACTACGAGGTTGTGGACGACGAGGACAAGTAATCATGTCCGCCCGTAAAGCTCGCACGGAGGCGGCTGCCGCCGGCGCCGCCCCCGTTGACTCTGAGGAGAAGGACGTGAAGATTCCCGTAGAGGCCGCAGACGATACCGAGGTCAATGAGGCCCCGGCCGCCGAGGCTGCCGAGAACCAGGTAGAGGATTCCAACAAGGAGGCGACGATGACCGAGGACGAGATGGTGGAAGCCGCTATCCGCGCCGGTGAGGAAGCCGCCGACAACGACTTTAAGCTCAAGTTCGAGCAGGCCCAAAAGGAGCTTGCCGACGTGCGCAATGAGCTCGATGCTGCGGCAGAGGCCCAGAAGGCCGCCGAGGACAAGGCGAAGGACGCCACCGAGCGCACCGCCCGTCTGCAGGCCGACTGGGAGAACTTCCGTCGCCGCACCGCCAGCGAGCGCATCGCCGAGCGCGAGCGTGCGACCGAGAAGCTCGTCACCGCGCTGCTGCCGGTGGTCGACGATATCGAGCGCGCGATCGACCATGCCCGCAGCCAAGAGCTTGCCGACGACTTTAAGCAGTTCGTCGACGGCGTCGATGCGGTACATGCCAAGCTGCTCGATGTGTTTGCGCACGAGGGCGTTGAGCCCATCGACCCCAAGGGCGAGGCGTTCGATCCGCTCGAGCACCAGGCTGTGGGTCGCGTCGAGGACGCATCGCAGTACGACGAGACCGTCAACGACGTGTACCAGAAGGGCTACCGCATGGCGGATCGTATCCTGCGCTCCGCGATGGTGACGGTGACCTACGGTGGCGAGAAGCGCCCCGCACCGGAGCCCGAAGCGGCGCCCGAGGATGCTACGGCCGATACGGCCGAGAGCACCGAGGAGTAATTGAGAAGGGCCCCGGGGCAACACCCGGGGCCCTTTCTGGCCTAGTGCCATATGACAGTATGAGCCGCCGTCCGCAGGGGCGGCGGATATAACAGGAGAGGAGCTACGATGGCTGCAGGCAAAACCTTCTATGACATCCTGGGCGTATCCAAGAGCGCCTCCGACAAAGAGATTAAGAGTGCGTTTCGCAAGCTCGCGCAAAAATATCACCCCGATGCCGGCGGCGACGAGGCCAAGTTTAAGGAGATCAGCGAGGCCTACGAGACGCTTTCGGACGAGAAGAAGCGCAAAGAGTACGACCAGATGCTCATGTTTGGCGGCATGCCGGGCGCGGGCGGCGCGTATGGCGGCGGCTACGGTGCCGGTACGGGCGCCAGCGGCTGGGGCGACATCTTCGACAGCATCTTTAGCGGCAACGGCGCCTGGGGCAGCGATTGGGGCTCGGGTTTCGCCGGGGCTGCGGGCGCTGCCGGTGCGGGCGCGGGTCGCAGCCGCGCTCGCAAGGGCGGCGACCTGTCGCTGACCGTCGATGTGACGGCCGAGGACGCGTTTCGCGGTGTGACGCACAAGGTCACCTACCGTATTCCCTCGACGGGCGGGCAGCAGACCATTACGGTCTCGGTGCCTGCGGGCGCGGTCGACGGCGGCAAGCTACGCTACAAGCGTCGCGGCGAGTATGGCGTTGCCGGCGGCGAGCGCGGCGACCTGGTCGTGACCACGCACGTGGAGGAACATCCGCTGTTTAAGCGTAAAGGTGCCGACGTGACCATGGAGGTACCGGTCTCGGTCTACGAGGCGGCGCTCGGCTGCACGGTGGACGTGCCCACGCCCGGCGGTGCGACGGTTCGTCTGAAGGTGCCCGCGGGTACCCAGACGGGCAAGAAGTTCCGCTTTAAGGAAATGGGCGCGCCCGACGTCAAGCACCGTGGCCGTACGGGCGCGCTGCTTGTCGAGATCAAGGTGCAGGTCCCCACGAACCTGTCTAATGACGAGCGCGATGCCATGACCAAGCTGCGCGAGGCCGACACGCGCGACTATCGCGAGAAGGTCAACCGTTACAAGGCGACGTACTAGGGCGGTCACGGCGCACGCCCACGCCCGCGGGCTTATGATGGACGATAACGAGACGGAAAGGGGTCAGGTAGCATGGCCGAGGACAATAGGAACAAACCGCTGTACATGATCAGCGTGGCGGCCGAGCTGACCGGCATGCATCCGCAGACTCTGCGCGTCTACGAGTCCAAGGGCCTGGTGAACCCCCAGCGCTCGGGCGGTAACACGCGCCTGTATTCGCGTGCCGATATCGAGCGCCTGGAGCTCATCAATCAGTTGACCGACGAGGGTATCAACCTTGCCGGCGTGGTGCGCATCCTCGATATGAAGGAGCGTGCCGAGGAGCGCGAGCGCGAGAACGAGAAGCTCCGCGCCCGCGTTCGCCAGCTCGAGGACGAGCTGCACGAGTACAAGATGCAGAAGAAGATCACCGCCCTGGCCCCGCGCGACGGCTCGGTTAACCCCGAACAGGTCATGCGCAAGCTGCTGGGCGCCGGCGGGGATTTGTAGTTACGCGGGTTTACCAACCCGCGTAACAGGCCGACGCTGCGCCCTTAGGTTCCGCCGTTCTGACGAACGGCGGACCAGTTGACGCTGCGCGCCGCCCAGAGCGACAATTTGTCATTCAAAAGGCAAGGCATGACCAGAAGGTCTATGCCTTGCCTTTTTCATGCCAACTTGTTCGCTCTGGACGTCGCTCGCTGTCCGTCCTCTACCTGTGGCGTTGTCTTGCTCCGGATGCGGTAGTCATTGGGGACGTTCTTAAATGACTTGTCGAAAGGGACACTCTTGCACCAAATCTGCCGGTCCTGCACCGGGCTCGTTCTACGCTTTACCGAGATAAAGTGAACGTGTAGATTCGTAACCCACTCGCAACCGTTCTATGGCACGATATTGAACGAATGTATGCTATGCGCCCGAGCCTTTCGGGCAGAGTGGGAGACAGTATGGTTAAGCTGTACGAGGACGGCATCTACCTGCGCGGCGGCAGCGAGGTTGTGCCTGCGGCCGAGGCCGCCGAGCGCGGTATTACGCAGACGCCCGAGGATGCCAAGCGTGGCACCATCGCGTATTCGATCCTCCAGGCACACAATACGTCCGGAGATCCCGAGGCGCTCAAGATTCGCTTCGATGCCATGGCGAGCCATGACATCACCTTTGTCGGCATCATCCAGACGGCGCGCGCCTCGGGCATGGAGCAGTTCCCGCTGCCCTACGTGCTCACCAACTGCCACAACTCGCTGTGCGCCGTGGGCGGCACCATCAACGAGGACGACCACGTCTTTGGTCTCTCGGCTGCCAAGAAGTACGGCGGCATTTTCGTCCCGCCGCATATCGCCGTCATCCACTCCTTTATGCGTGAGAACTTCGCCGGTTGCGGCAAGATGATCCTGGGTTCCGACTCGCACACCCGCTATGGTGCCCTGGGCACCATAGCCGTGGGCGAGGGCGGCGGCGAGCTGGCAAAGCAGCTGCTGCGCGACACCTACGATGTCGCCTATCCCGGTGTCGTCGCCATCTACCTCACGGGCGCCCCGCGCCCCGGCGTCGGCCCGCACGATGTGGCACTCGCCATCATCCGCGCCGTCTTTGCCAAGGGCTACGTTAAGAACAAGGTAATGGAGTTCGTGGGCCCCGGCATCGCGAACATGACGACCGACTACCGCAACGGCGTCGACGTCATGACCACCGAGACCACCTGCCTGTCGAGCATCTGGGCCACCGACGAGGACACGCACGCGTTTTTGACCATGCACGGCCGCGGCGACGACTACCGCGAGCTCAAGCCCGCCGATGTCGCCTACTACGACGGCTGCGTCGAGGTCGACCTGTCGAGCATCAAGCCCATGATCGCGCTGCCGTTCCATCCTTCCAACGGCTTTGAGATCGACGAGCTCAACGAGAACCTCGAGGACATCCTGCATGAGGTGGAGCTCGAGGCCGCCAAGATCGGCGAGGGCAAGACGCACTTTAGCCTGCTCGACAAGATCGTCGACGGCAAACTGCGCGTGCAGCAGGGCGTTATCGCCGGCTGCTCGGGCGGCAATTACGACTCCGTGGTCCAGGCTGCCCGTGTGCTCAAGGGCGCCAACACCGGCTGCGGCGAGTTCTCGCTGTCGGTCTATCCCACAAGCCAGCCCGTGGCGCTCGAGCTTACACGCCGCGGCTACATCTACGACCTTATGGAGGCCGGCGCGATCGTGCGCACGGCATTCTGCGGCCCGTGCTTTGGTGCCGGCGACACGCCTGCCAACAACGGCCTTTCGATCCGCCACACCACGCGCAACTTCCCCAATCGCGAGGGTTCCAAGCCGGGCAACGGCCAGCTGAGCGCCGTGGCCCTGATGGACGCCCGCTCCATTGCGGCGACGGCTGCCAACGGCGGCGTCCTGACGCCGGCGACCGACCTGCCCGAGGAGACTTGGGACGAGGCCTGCGAGTACACCTTTGACGACGCGCCGTACAAAAAGCGTGTGTACTGGGGCTTTGGCAAGGCTGAGCCGGCCGACGAGCTGGTCGAGGGCCCCAACATCAAGCCGTGGCCCGCGATGGAGCCTCTCGGTGACGACATCCTGCTCAAGGTGTGCTCCAAGATCATGGATCCGGTCACTACGACCGACGAGCTCATTCCCTCGGGCGAGACGAGCTCCTTCCGCTCCAACCCGCTGGGTCTGGCCGAGTTTACGCTCAGCCGCCGCGACCCTGCCTACGTGGGTCGCTCCAAGGAGGTCGACGCCGTGGAGAAGCGCCGCGTGGCCGGCGAGGCCGCAGGCGACCTGGCGGTACTCGATGCCGAGCTTGCCGGCGTGTTTGAGGCACTGGCCGGCGCCGGTGTCGCGGCCGATGCCAAGGCGACCGAGTACGGCTCCATGCTCTATGCCAAGAAGCCCGGTGACGGTTCTGCCCGTGAGCAGGCTGCGAGCTGCCAGCGCGTGATCGGTGGCCTGGCCAACATCGTCCACGAGTACGCCACCAAGCGCTATCGATCCAACGTGATGAACTGGGGCATGGTGCCCTTCCAGATGGAGGCTGAGCCCAACTTTGAGGTGGGCGACTACGTCTTTGTGCCGGGTATCCGCGCCGCGCTTGACGGCGACCTGAAGGACATCGCCGCCTACGTGGTGCGCGCCGATGGTGCGGTCGAGCAGATTGAACTCTACATTGCCGATATGACGGCAGAGGAGCGTGCCATCGTCAAGGCCGGCTGCCTGATCAACTATAACAAGTTCAAGGCCGCTGCCGAGTAACTCTGCTGTACGCCCCGGCCACACCTTTCCCTCGTGCTCACGCGCTTCGCGAGGGTCGCGTTCGGGAAAGGGTGAGCCCCGGGCTACATTTCTGCGTTCTCGTTGGGTCTTGAGGGACGCTAAAAATAGACTTGCTTGATGCCGCCCCTGTTAATGGGGCGGCTTCTTTTTGTCGAAAACCACCACATTGGGGTCACAGGCACCTTTGTGGTGGTCCCGTTTGTCTCGATCTGTAACATCTGGGCCCCTATTTGACGAGCGGCTGTTACAGATTGAGACAAACAATCGCCGCCGATCATTTCATCTCGATCTGTAACATCTAGGATTGAAAAGGGCCGCTAGATGTTACAGATCGAGACAGTGGAACATCGGAACCGAAACCACCACAAAGGTGCCTGCCTGGCGGGTCCTTATTTCGATGGGGCCCAGGTTATTTCATCGTCAAATAGCCAAGTGCGTGCTGAGCCACTGTCGCGCGCTGTCTGTGGATCGGGCTCGCAAGTTTGTTCGTAGGCATCCTCGGTACACCGATCCATAAAATCGACGACTGCCGTCTGGTCGCCTTCCATGACGTAGATCACGTTGCCATCCGAGATATAGACTCCCGGCCCTTCGTTGTCCACGTAGCCGGGGTCGTATGAAACGTTGCACAGTCTGCTCCCGTTTGCCGCATCGAGTTCAAGGGTCGAATAATACCCGCCATTCATTTGGCCTTTCTTGGCTCGATATATTGCGGCGCCGTACCATCGCTTAAACGTCTTGCCTTTGAGTAAACTGGTTGCCTTGCCGATAAGCTGCTCATCTTGGGTATAGCGCGTGGCTCCAAGTTCGATTCGGGGATAGTTACTGACCCCAAGCGCTGCGGGCGTACCGTCGAAATCGACGGTGATTGAATCGGGTTTGACGATATCGGTGAGGATTTCGATGGGGTAGCTTACGGTTTCAACCGCCGCCTGCGTTGCCGAGGCAGGGAGAAATGCGAGATAGATAATGCCCACGCCGACTGCGGTAATTGCAAACGCTAAGACGAGCAGGCCGATATAGGTGGAGCGTTTCACGGTGGGGCACCTCTCATGCAATATGCAATCATTAAGATAAATGATACAAGCTTACGACAATATTCAAAAGAAAGCGACCGCCCGGAATGAGAGGGCTAAAAGGCCCTATTGGGCTTCGATTTGACCTCTAATAGAAATAATTGCCCCACTCATTCTGGGCGGGAGGTCAATAATTGAGTCCACGAGTCTTGAGCGATACTATTCTCACTAAACTCGCTATTTTCACTATAAGCACTATAAATACGATAGGGAGGACGACGAGAGCATTGTGGCGTGCGATAGCTAAGCCGTTTAAGCCGGGCTCTGACCTTGAATCTCCGCCTCTATCTGTGCGAACGGGCTATTGTCGGTTCTCGATTCCATCGCTGCGTTCTCGTTGGGTCTTGGGATCGCCAAACGTAGACTGGGCTTGATGTCGCCTCTTTTAATCGGGGCTGATTCTTCTCTGGACCACCACAAAGGGGACGGGCACCTTTGTGGTGGTTCTTGGTTCGTCTCGATTTGTAACAGATAGAGCTCTATTTGCCGAGTAGATGTTACAGATTGAGACAAACGGGCGCCGCTGGCCATTTCATCTTGATTTGTAACATCTGGAGCCATAAACAGTCGCTAGATGTTACAGATTGAGATAGTAAGGGGACGAGGCCGCAGTGGGTGAGCGCGCCTGTCCCCTATCTCCCAATCACTCAGAAAATCTTATATATAGAGACTTAGATTTGTGAATAAGATCGCGCAAAGCTGGCAACAATACTTATCGAACACCTTGAAGCTGCCACGTAG